>CALWIS010000241.1 GCA_944380795.1 uncultured Clostridia bacterium
GAAGGGGGGAGAAAACAGCCCGGTGGGCTGTGGGTGCGGGGAAACAAACGGCTGGGGTTTGCCCTTGACAAGTTGCTTGTTATATGAAGACTGACAGTCACAGAGACCTATTGTGGCAGTCGGCAACAAGGGAGACCCCCAAAAGGGGCCTCCCTTGTTTTTATTTATGGAGCACAATCAATCTGCTGTGCCTAAAATTTCTTCGCTGGCTTCCTGCTCAAACTGCTTGGTATACAGGTCGTGGTAGTATCCTCCAGCCGCCAATAATTCTTCATGGCTGCCCTGCTCCACAATCTTGCCGTGGCGCACCACCAGAATCAAATCCGCCTTGCGGATGGTGGACAGCCGGTGGGCGATGAGGAAGGAGGTACGGTTTTCCAGCAAAGTGGAAATGGCGTGCTGAATCAACTCCTCGGTTTTGGTGTCGATAGAAGAGGTGGCCTCATCCAACACAAAAATACGGGGGTCGGCCAATACAGCACGGGCAAAGGACACCAGCTGCTTTTCACCGGTGGAAAGATGGTCACCGCCTTCGCCTACATCGCTTTCGTAGCCGTTTTCCATGTGCATAATGGCATCATGGGCGCTCACCAGCTTGGCTGCGGCTTCGATCTCTTCATCGGTGGCGTCCAAACGGCCGTACCGCAGATTTTCCCGCACACTGCCCGAAAACAAATGGGGAGTTTGCAGAACATAGCCACTGCTGCTGTGCAGCCACAGCATACTCCGCTCCCGGTAGTCCTTCCCATCAATGAGGATTCGACCGCCGGTAGGTTCAAAGAACCGGCAGGCCAGGTTCACCAGCGTGGATTTTCCCGCGCCGGTCTCGCCCACAATGGCCACAGTGGTCCCCGCTGGAATATGCAGGTTAAAGTGGCTCAGCACATCCTCGTTTCCGTCAGGATACCGGAAGGATACATCCTCAAAGGTGATGTCGCCCTTAATAGGCTCCCAATTCTCCCTTTTGGGTTCAAAGCTGGTGCCATACTTGGCAATCACCTCAGGAGTGTCTTTGATCTTGGGTTCCAGCTCGAGCAGGTCCATGACCCGCTCGATATTGGTCTGAATGGAAATAAAGTTGGCGATGATACGGGCCAACTGCTGGATGGGTTCAAAGATGTTCAGCGCGTAGTTGATAAACACCGAAAGGGTACCAATCTTCATGGCGCCTTCCAGGTTCAGATAGCCGCCCTGCACCAGCACAAAGCACACTGCCAGCGAGCTGAAAAACACGATAATGGGGATGTACAGCGCATTGAGCATGGTAGCCCGCACCGTAGTAGCCCGCATATTCTCGCTGACTTCAGAAAATTCCCGCAGGTTCTGCTCCTCAATCACCAGCGTTTTGCTGGTTTTGGCCCCAGTGATACCTTCATTATATCCCCGGGTAATGTCGGCGTTAATGCGCCGCACCTGCCGGTTTACTCGCAGAATCTTCTTTTGGAAAATCGCCGTGATAACAGCAATCACCGGTACAATAGCGATAACCAGCAAAGCCAACTGCCAGTCAATCACCAGCATGGTGACCATACTGCCGATGACATAAAAGGAGGACCAGAAAATGTCCACTAGGCTCCAGGCAAACATGCCGCCGATCTTGTTGGTATCACTCATGGTGCGGGCCACAATGGTGCCCACCGGCGTAACATTGTAGTAGGAAAAGCTGAGGGTCTGCAAGTGGTTGAACACCGAACGCTTCAAATCGCGTCCCAGATACATTTCCACTGTAAGGGCGCAGCGGCAGAACACCAGGGTACTCACCGCCTGGAGGGTCAGCACCACAAAATATAGGATGGCAAAGGGCCAGATACCCTCTACGGTTTGGGGAATAATAAATGTATCGATGGCATAGCCCTGGAACAGCGGGTAGGAGATGTCCACTGCCGCACTGAACAGCATCAAAATGACAATAAACAGGATTCGCCACCGGTAAGGTTTAAGGAATGGGAGCATCTTGGCCCAGATCTTGAGAGAAAAGGGCTTGCGCTCCGGATCATAATTTTTCCGGCTCATCGGGAGGCCTCCTTTCTGTCTGCCTCGCTCAGGCCCTGGGCTTCATAAATCCGGCGATAGATGCCGTCCTGCCGGATAAGCTCTTCATGGGTGCCCAGCTGCACCACCCTGCCTTTTTCCATAACCGCAATGCAGTCGGCGTTCATCAGAGTGGTGATGCGGTGAGCGATAAGGATGGTGGTCCCCGTCACTTGGTGGTTGATGGCGTCCCGAATCTTGGCGTCGGTTTCCATATCCACCGCCGACAGGGAATCGTCAAAAATTTTAATGGGGGTATTCTGCATCAGCATCCGGGCAATGGCCACCCGCTGCTTTTGCCCGCCGGAAATGGTCACGCCCCGCTCGCCGATCATGGTATCATACCCCTCTGCGAAGCTGAGGATGGTGTCGTCAATAGCCGCCAAACGGGCGGAACGGCGCACTTCCTCCAGTTCCCGGGTAGCGGCTCCGTCGGAGATGGTTTCCCGGATGGTTTTGGAGAACAGGAAGGGCTCCTGCAACACAATGCCGATATGTCCCCGCAGCCAGTCCAGAGAGATATTCCGCACATCTACCCCACCGATAGTGATGCAGCCACTGTTTTCGGGCAGCTCATACAGCCTGTCTAACAGGTACATGAGGGTGGATTTTCCGCTTCCCGTAGAGCCCAAAATACCAAAGGTGGTTCCGGCAGGAATGGTTAGGTTGATATTCTGCAATACTTCCTTAGTCTCGTTGTAACGGAACGAGACGTTGTGAAAGACGATGTCTCCATCCATGGGAGGCGTCTGGGCGTTTTCCGCGTCTTTTTCCGGCTCTGCTTCCAAAATTTCCAGCAGACGGCCCACGGAAATCCGGGTTTTGCTCAACTCACTAAGGATACGGCCAAAGTTTCGCACCGGCCAAACCAGCATTCCGTTATAGGCCACAAAGGCAAGGAACTCTCCATCGGTGAGCTGGCCCGCGGCAGCCTGAAAGCAGCCTGCTACCACAATCACCATCACCTGCAAAGCGGAGAAGAAATCTCCCATGCCCCAATACAGGCCCATCACATGACCCAGACGGACCCACATATTGGCAAACTCGTTGTTTTTCTTTTCAAATCGGTCGATCTCATAGCGCTCCCGGCCAAAGGCCCTTACCACCCGCACGCCGGTAAAGTTTTCCTGAGCAATGGCGGTAAGCTGCCCCTCTGTTTCGTCGGCTTCCTGAAAACGGCGGCCAATCTTATTAAAAAACAGACAGGAATACAGGATGACCACCGGGATAAAAGCCAGAGCGATGAGGGACAACGGGACATTCATGGAGAACATGATGGTTAAGGACGTGATAATCAGGAAAATGGTACGCACCATTTCCAAAAGCTGATCAATGAGAAAATTGCGCACGGTATCCACGTCGCTGGTACACCGCTGGATAATATCGCCGGTCTGGTGGGAGCTGTGCCATTGGTAGGGCAGCTTCTGGATATGTCCAAACAGTCGGTCGCGCAGGCGCACGATCACCCCTTCACAGGCCTTGGCGGTTCCCATGCGGGAGAGAAAGTTGAACAGCCCCGATAAAACCGAAAATAAAAGGGCGAACGCCGCGCAGATCAGCAAGTTTTGCCGCAGCGCTTCGCGTCCGCCCAGAGATTCCACCCAGGCTAACAGTGCCCCCGGTAACGAAAAGGGCTTGTCGTCCAGGACAGAATCCACTGTAATGCGGATTACCTGCGGCGTGAGATAATTGGTGACAACAGCAAGAATGACAGAGACGAAGGCCACGAGGAAAAACCCACGGCTTCCGCGGGTGAGTTCCCACAGGCGCGCAGCTCTGCTTCTGCTGGCAGGATTACCTGAAGTCTTCATACTAACACCTCGCATCCCGGCACACTGCCCTTTTGGCAGCGGCCAAATTTTGCGCCGGTTGGGGCGGCGCGTGATGTAAAAAGCACGGCCTTTTCACACCAGTATGAATAGCATAGCATAAACATATTATAAAGTAAATAGTATAAAAATGCAGTTTCCTAACGAAAAGTTTCAGGGGAGTTTTATAGAAAATGCCGGAGAGGTACTGAAAACAGGTTGCTTTTTCTTCCGTTTGGTAGTATCCTATTGGCGTGCCCTTCAAATCTGCCCCTATGGGTCGAAGGGCATGGTCAGTCGCAAACTCCTGACCTTAAAGAATACTACGGAGGAATCGAATATGAATCAAAACCTTCCCCGGCAGGGAAGCGCTCACGTGCGCTTTCTTGTGGAGGCAGCGGTCATTGCTGCCCTGTACACAGTGCTCACCTATGTTGCGGTTGCCATGAACCTGGCTTATGGTCCTGTGCAGTTCCGGTTTTCCGAAGCTCTGACCATTCTGCCAGTGTTTACCCCAGCGGCGATCCCGGGCCTTGCGTTGGGATGCTTCCTTTCCAACCTGGCAAGCCCTTTGGGTGTGGTAGACTGGGTGTTCGGCACCTTGGCCACCTTGCTGGCAGCTATTCTCAGCTATGCGCTGCGGAAAGTCCAGATCAAGGGCCTGCCGGTGCTTTCGTCACTGCCCCCGGTGCTCACCAACACCTTTATCGTGGGCTTTGAGCTGGCCTGCCTGTCCGACATCGGACTGTTTGCCTTCCAGAACTTCTCCATGGCCAACTATGTGGCCAGTGCGATTTCGGTAGGCGTGGGCGAATTGGTGGTGTGTGTGGTGCTGGGTCTGCCTGTGTGCGCACTGCTGAAAAAAGCGGGATTTCGCATCCCATAATTCCCCGCTGCTATGGGAAGGCTGAAAAGAGAGATTATGAATAAAGAATGAGAGGAATCAAGCCATGAACCTCAGTATTGGAGAACGGTTGGCCAACCGAATTAAGGTGACCCCTCCTGTGCGGCTCATTGTTGTGAGCTTTCTAATTGTGATCGCGCTAGGCACTTTTCTTTTGTGCCTTCCCGTTTCCTCGCGGAACCTTACTTTTACCCATCCCCTAGATGCGTTGTTTGTTGCCACCTCTGCCACTTGTGTGACCGGCCTTACGCCTTTTGACACTTGGACGCATTGGAACCCCTTTGGCCAGGTGGTTATTTTGTGCCTCATCCAGGTGGGAGGGCTGGGCCTTGCTTCTATTACCAGCGGTATTTCGGTATTGCTGCGGAAAAAGCTGGGTCTCCGGGAGCTTTGGCTGGCCAGTGAAAACGCCAGCGGTGGCTCTTTGGATGTAAAGCGACTTTTGGGCATCATCCTTCGCTTTACTCTGGTATGTGAAGGAATCGGGGCGGCCCTTTTGATGGTCCGTCTGATTCCAGAGTATGGCGCTTTTGGCATTTGGGCTTCGGTGTTTACTGCTGTCTCCGCATTCTGCAATGCGGGATTCGATATTTTTGGGTTAAAAACCCCTAATATGAGCCTGATGGCCTATGTGGGGGACCCTCTGCTGTGCTTGACTATCTCCGCTCTCATTATTGTGGGCGGTATTGGGTTTGTGGTAGTCAGCGATGTATACTATAATCAACTGAAGCCACGGGTGCTGCGCCAACAGCCCCGGAAGCTTTCTTTCCACTCCCAGATTTGTCTGGTGTTCAGCGGCCTGCTTTTGCTGCTGGGAACTGTCGTGCTGTTTTTCGGGGAATATAACAGCTCCATGAAGGATATGCACTTTCTTACCCGGCTTAACGCGTCGTTTTTCCAATCGGTCAGCGCACGCACCGCCGGTTTTGCTTCCATCGACATTGCCGCAGAGCATGATTTTTCCAAGATCATCACCATTATCCTCATGTTCATCGGCGCCTGCCCCGGTTCTACCGGCGGCGGCATTAAGGTCACCTCGCTGGTGGTATTGGCCTCTACGGTGTTTAGTGTTTTCCGTGGATATGAAGACACAGTTTGTTTTCGTCGACGCATCAGCAAAGAAGTGGTCTACCGGGCACTGGCCATTATGCTGGCGGCTTTTGTTGCCATTCTGATTGTGACTGGTGTCATTCTGGCCTTTAATGAACAGCTCAGCGGTGTAGACGCTCTGTTTGAATCGGTATCCGCTTTTGCTACCGTAGGGCTTTCCGCCAGTGTGACCCCCCTATTGGATTATGTGAGTAAAACGCTGCTGGTCTTTCTCATGTTCCTGGGACGGGTGGGGCCGGTATCCCTGGCTTTGGCCATCAGCATCCGCAGCGGCAAGCGGAAAAGCGCCGTTCTTCCCGAAGGACGCATCATCGTGGGATAATTTTGAATCGCCTATATAAAAACCGCCTCTGTACGAAAAAAGTGGTACAGAGGCGGTTTTTGTATGGATTGTTTTATCCAATATCCTCTTGGGTAAGAATGGTAACACCATTTTCCCCCAGAATCTGGATTCCCCGCTCAATCTCATCCGTGCGAATGATAATCGAGGCCTTCCCGCTGTCTTTGCTCACAAAGGCATACATATACTCCACACTGATATGGTTATCGGCAAGGATCCGCATGGCCTTGGCAAACTCTCCCGGCTGGTCGCTGATCCCCATCATAATCACGCTGGTGATGGAAACCGTCATCCCGGCGGCTTTCAGCACCTCTTCGGCTTTTTGAGGATTATCGACAATCAGCCGCAGGATTCCAAAATCCCGGGTATCGGCGATGGTCAAGGCGCGAATATCCACCCCTGCCCCCGCAATTGCTTCGGTGATCTCTGCCAAACGGCCGGATTTATTTTCTACAAAAACTGAAAGCTGCTGTACCTGCATGAGGATCCTTCCTTTCCTGTTCCAAATCTTCCAGCGAAGCGTTGCGAATATGCTCCGTTGTGTTATACTTATTATACAGGCATCCTCTTTGGGATGCAAGAAAAAAGCAAGGAAATGCGAGGAGCCGTTATGAAAAAGGCAACGCTTATTTTTTCAGAGGAATCCCTTTTGCAGGCCGGGGTTTATCAATACGGCCTGATCGACGTTTCGGAGATCCCTTTTTCTCCTGAAGTCCGAACTATGTGTACTGCCTGCCCATCGTATAATCATTCCTGGGCCTGTCCGCCAGCAGTAGGAGAGATAGAGGAGTGCCGCTGGGCCTGCTTGTCTTATGAAAAAATGCTGGTTTTCAGCGCGCGCTATGAGCTGGAAGACAGCTTTGATTATGAAGGAATGCAGGACGGTATGCGGGCATTTAAAGAGGTCTGCGACCAAATATTCCAGTTAGCGCAGCAGTTTAAGTATTCCTTACTTTTATCTAATGAAGGGTGCTTCCGCTGTAAAACATGCACCTGGCCCCATTCTCCCTGCCGTATGCCGGAGCGGCTGTTCCCCTCTATAGAAGGGTATGGCATTCTGGTCAGTGAATTGGCCGGAAAGGCGGGCATCTCTTATGTCAACGGCCCCAATACGGTTACCTACTTTGGAGGTCTCCTCTTTTCTTTAAATATAGACTCTGAACAAAATATACAACTTTGACGCCTTTATGAAACAAGTTTGATGCAAATTCATCTTATTCTTTTCGCAGAAGCTGCTGAAAGGAGGATGATTATGAAACGGAAGCCACTATGGATTGGTGCCTTTTTGTTATGCTCGTTTGTTTTGCTTTCACTGTGTTTCTCATCCCTTCCCTGCCTTTCTGTTGCCCCCGCTCAACCGGATATTCTGCCTTGTCTCCCCGCCCAAGCCAAGGTGCAAGAGGTGCTCCCCTCGGAGGACCTGACGCTGGATGTGCCCTATCTTTCTCAAGAAGGAATCCTTCCCACCGGATGCGAGGTGGTGAGCGCCGCTATGGTACTGCAATATTGGGGGATAGACATCACCGCCATGGAATTGGCAGAAATGCTGCCCTGCGCTTCCTTTTATGAAAAAAACGGCAAACTTTATGGTCCAGACCCCAATGAATATTTTGTAGGTTCGCCCTTTGACTCTAAAAGCTATGGTTGTTACGCCCCAGTAATTGAACAGGTGGTCTCTTTGGCTGCGCCCTCCCTTTCTTCTCGTGTGCTCTATGATTACTCTTTGGAGGAGTTGTACGAGGAATATGTGTGCCAAGGAATCCCGGTCTTGCTCTGGTGTACCATCAACATGATGGAAAGTTACAAAGGAACTACATGGCTCCTTCCAGACGGCTCCTCCTTTACTTGGCGAAAGAATGAGCATTGCCTAGTATTAGCAGGAAAGAAAAACGGGGAGTATATCTGCATGGACCCCTACGATTCTAATGGACAAGTCTCCATCCCTTCCGGGCTGTTGGAGCAACGCTATGAGGAAATGGGAAGCCAAGCTGTGGTGATCGTCCCGGAATCACAACAAAACTGGGGTAGGTTTTCAAAAGCTAAATCGGAGACAGAAAAAATCTGTCTCCGATTTTTTATGGCCTTTTTACAGCGGACCGTTCCTCTATTACCAGTACTAAAGCCGTAATGTCATCGTCGTGGCCGTCGGTGCGCCGTTCCTGAGCCTGCTGTACCAGCCGCTTTGCCAGTTCTCCCGGGTCTCCGCCTGGCCATTCCTCCAGCATCCCGCATACCCACTCGCAGCCGCAAGCCGTTATCCCATCCGACACCATAGCGATCATATCCCCCGGTTCCAGCTGCACCTCTGCCCGGGCAAATTCCGCCTCGCCCAAGATACCGATGGGGAAGGAAGGCGCTTCCACCTCCTGGCCTTTGCCGCCGCGCCGCACAAAGCTCACCGGAGAACCCGCTTTATAGAATACCGCCTTGCCAGTGTGTAAATCCAGGGAAAGTACGTCCAGCGTTGCCAAGGATTCATCCCCCGAACGGGCCAGCAGTGCCGCATTGGTCAGCTGCAACGCGCACTGAAAGCCGATGCCGGATTTTAACAGGCTCTCCATAATGCCGGAAGCCATGGCACCATCCACCGCCGCCCGGCCTCCGGTGCCCATGCCGTCGCTGATAATTGCGATCTCATGGCCGTATTCATCGGAAAATACGGAATAGCTGTCACCGCATAGGCTTCCCCCGCCGCAGATATGCTGGGCCACACCGTGGGTTGCCTTGTATACAGGCCGCTCACTGAGGACAATGCGGCACCGGTCGCCGTCCATGGTGATCTGCGGGGCAGAAAAGTCCCGTTCGCAGGCCTGGGAGAGTTCCCGGCATAGGGTGCCCTTATTCATCCTGGCCCTGTCTCCCCGGGAAGCCTCTGCCTCCACGGTCATGCGGTCGTATCGGTCAATCCGGCAGCACACCTCCACTGGCAGGATGCCGGACTGCCGAAGCACCTCCCCCACCCGCCGAGCGCTCTCGTAGTCAAAGTGGTCCATTTCCCCCGTCTCATGGGCGAGATCTTCCAACAGACGGGCGGTAATGCCAAACTGGCTCACTGCCACCTCCCGCACCTGCCCTGCCCGGAGTTCCGCCGCCTCCCGGGCCAGGTATTCCTGATAGGCGTTGTTGATATTCTTTACCAGTTCTGGAAGCCTGGCACAGCGGTCCTGCAAATATCCGGGCATTTCCCGTTTTTCCAGCTGGCCCTCTTTTCGCAGGGTATCTGTCAGGGATTCCAGCGATTCAATGGTGGAATGGTACTCCCGCTCCCAGCAATAGGGCTTAAGGCCGCAATGCTGACAGGTTTTGGAGGCCGCTTTCACATACACGCCCTGGGGGTCCGGGGCGCAAAGCCGGGAGAGCTTGCCCGAAATCGTCTCCACCGACTGGGATACCTGAGAAAGAGCCTGTGAAACCCGCCGCAATCGCATGACCATATTTTCCCGCAGGCCGCTTTCCCGCAAGGTATCCCCCGGAGCGGAGAACAGCGACGCCACCCTTCCTCCGGCGGGGATCACCAAAAACAGCACCATGGCTGCGGCCACCTCATAAATGCCGGAGAGGTCCTGTTCCGCCCCCACATGAAGCCCTGCTGTCAGCCCTGCCACAGCAAAGGCCAGTGCCGACGCCCACTTGCCAAAGGGGGAGAAGATTCCGGCCAGCAGCCCTCCCAAGGCATAGACCCCCGAAATAGGGGAAAGTCCTACTGTGGAAAGGCTCATGGTGGTGCCAGCTGTAATGCCTGCCACAGCGCCGGCGAAGACACCCCCATACCGCCCGGCATACAGCACAAATAGGATCGCCCCAATACGTCCCAAAGAGACCCCATAAAAGGTCACATCAGAAAAAGCCAATGCGGTCGTGCATAAAAAAACTGTCACCCCGGCCAAGTCCGGCTGGGTAAGGCTGCGCAGGCCATTCCTTCCCAGCAGCTCCCACACCCGCTGAAAAAACCAGCAGCCCCCAGCCCCTAAAAAGCCTTCTGCTAAATAAAGGGCGGCGGTATTGGCGGAAGAACCGTTGAGCATTACCATAGCGCCCCCGGTGGCCAGCAGCGGCCCGGCAGCAGCCAATGGCCCCGCAAACTGGCTGCGGTTAATGCGGTGCATATCGTGGAGCGTCCAGCGGATGGCCGCCGCCGCCAACACACAGGTGAGATACCGCACCGGCACCAGAATGGGCGATGGCAGCAGATACCCCATCATAGCGCCGCCCGCCGCCGCCCACATAAAGTGATAAGGGGATGCGGCCACTGCGGCAATGCCAAAAGGGGCGTATTTTCCAAAGGCAATGCCCCGGGAAAACACCAGCCCCACCACAAAACTGACTGCGATCCCCGCCAATTCCGCTGTGACGGGGGACTCCTTCCAGCGAACCACCCGTTCCCGTACTGCCGCCAACGTACTCACAATACAACACCCTGCCTTCCTTTTAAACTTCCGTTTTTTATGGTTTTCTTCATTGTATCCCGGAAGGCAGGCTCATTTTGTCAAACAGCGGCAGAGGTTCTTCCCTTTTCCTACGTGAAAATCCCCCATTTTATGGGGAAAAAACCGACGCTCCCGCACCAATTCCCAGCAAAAAAACCGGTGCTCTGCCCTCGCTCCCCCAAATCCCCGGGAATCCCGGAAAAGGGGACGCAATCGGCAAAGCACCGTTTTTTTGATTTATATGATGTTACAGAAAGGCTTTGGCAGTCTCGCCCAAAATCTGGATGCCCTTTACCAGCTGCTCATCGGTGGGGGTAGAGAAGTTGATACGGAAGGCCTGACAGGGAGCTGTGTCATCGGTGAGGAAGGCGTTTCCAGGCACCACACACACCTTATTCAGCACCGCCGCCTTGCAGAACGCAGGCATATCCGCCCCATCCGGCAGCTTGCACCACAGGAACAATCCGCCCTCAATGGGGTTCCAGGTAATGCCCAAAGGCCGCAGGCATTTTTCCATCTGCTCCAACATAATGCCGCTCTTTTTGCGGTAAATGTCCTTGAGCCCTGCCAGATGGGCGTCGTAATCATAGCGGGTCATAAACTCGTCGCAGATAATCTGAGACAGCATACCGGTGTGGACATCCTCACCCTGCTTGCAGACGATCATCTTTTGCAGAACCGGCTTGGGGCCAATGGCATATCCCACCCGGATACCGGGGGAAATCACTTTGGAGAAGGTACCGGCGTACATGACCACGCCCTCCTCGTCCAGGCTCTTAATGGCGGGGATATTCTCTCCGGCAAACCGCAGGTCACCGTAGGGGTTATCCTCCAGAATCATCACGCCGTACTTTTTGGCAAGTTCATATAACTTTTGGCGCTTTTCCCAGCGCATGGTGATGCCGGACGGATTCTGAAAGTTGGGGATGGTATAGATAAATTTGGCCTTTTTCTCCTCTTGCAGCGCCTTTTCCAGCGCCTGCATATCCATGCCGTCTTCTTCCATAGGCACACCGCGAAGGCGAACTTTATAGGAACGGAAGGTATTCAGGGAGCCGATAAAGCTGGGCTCCTCACAGATTACCACATCCCCCTCGTTGCACAGGGACTTGGTGAGCAGGTCCATCACCTGCTGAGCGCCGGAGGTAATCAGGATATCGTCAAAGTCGCGGCCCACATTGTGGGTCTTTTTCATGTAGGCGGCCACGGTTTTCCGCAGAGGGATATATCCCTCTGTCTGGCCGTATTGCAGGGCGTCCACCGGGCGCTCCGCCATGACACGGGCAGTGATCTCCGCAATGGCCTCTTTGGGGAAGGCTTCCGGCGCCGGGTTGCCGGCAGACAGGGAGATGACCGCAGGGTCTGCTGCATATTTAAAAATCTCACGGATGGCAGAGGGCTTTAACGCCTGTACTCTGTCGGAAAATACATATTCCATCGCTAACAGTTCCTTTCCTGAATTGTGGGGCGGGATTCTTTTCCGCTTTTTCCTATTACAGTGTTATCATACCACAAACCCAGCCGATAGGAAAGCCCACAGAAAAACTTTCTTTTGAAAAACTCACTTCTGCCGGTTCTTCAGCATGGAGACCAGGCCCGAAAGCTTGGGAGGCTTGCCATACATCAGCACACCGATGCGGTAGATGGCAGCCCCCAGATACCCCAGGGCCACAGCGCCCGCCGCCATAAGAGCCACTGAAACAGCGATCTCCCAGCCGGCTACGTTCCCCATGGTGATGCGCACAAACATGGCCATAGGGGAAGTCAGGGGAATATAGGAGCAGGCGATCATCAACGGGGTATCCACCTCGCCGGAATTCAGCGCTACCATAACAATAATAAATACCACAACAAACAGCATGGTAGCAGGGGTGATGACATTGCTTAGATCTTCCAATCGGCTGACCAGCGATGCCAGCGCCGCAAAAATAAAGGCATAAATAAAGAATCCCATCACAAAGCACAAAATAGCATACAGCAGTGTTTCCACCGGAAGATTAAACAAGGTTTTCATAATGGACATAGCGCCGGTATAATAGGGCTCGTTGATCTGGTAAGCACCATAAGCCGTGCCCAATACCAGCACAAATTGCAGCAGTCCCGCGCACCCTGCGCCAAACACCTTGCCAAACATCAGACTTGTGGGCCTTGCCGAAGTAATAAGCAGCTCCATAGCCCGGGAGCTCTTCTCCGTGGCCACACTGGAAGCCACCATCTGTCCATAGAAGATGATCGCCATATACAGAAGCATAATGAGCACATAGGTAAACAAATAACTATTGGCCTGATTCTTTCCGGCTTCTGTCTGCTCCAGTGTCTCCTCCACTTGGGCGGAGAGCACCTGCTGCACTTGTTCTTGGCTCATACCGTTCTGTGCCATGGCCTGGGCCCGGTAAGTTTGCAGCAGCACCTCCTGCAAAACGCTGGAAAACTGGTCGTACAAACCTACGGTACCGGCAATACGGGTGTATTGCAACAGGGAATCGAATACCAGGCCGCTGGTATAGGTATTGTCCTCCACTGCCTGCATCAATTCTTCCTTGGTGCCGGAATAGGGCTGGAATACTTCTTCGCCCTCCATGGCACCCATAGATTGGTTTAAAAGCTGGGAAAGCTGCTCCGATGTCATACCCATATCCTGAGAAGCCATGACGGCAATTTGCTCCTCTTCCAATCCTGTAACAGTATTTTCCTCACCAGAAGCTAAAAAGCGGGGCAGCGTCATACCCACCGCGATGAGCACCATCAACAGCAAAGTCACGATCTGGAAGGGGCGCTTTTTGAGATACGTCCCCAGTTCATACTCGAATACGGCAAAAAACTGCTTCATTTGTCCTCGCTCCCTTCTGCCTCGTCATCGTCGCCGGTGGTGGCCTCCACAAAAATATCATTGAGGGTGGGGGTAATCAGCTGTACACCGTCTACAATAAGGCCGGAAGTGCTTACCGCAGCAAACAGTGCAGCTTCTCCGCCCTCATGCAGCAGCTCTACTGCCGCTCCCTCTTTCACGGCATGAGCATTTTTCACCACGTCCGAAAGGGATTCCCGACAAAAACGCAGGGCTTTTTCGGTCTCTTCCGTTTGAATGAG
This sequence comes from uncultured Clostridia bacterium, assembly GCA_944380795.1. Classification (GTDB taxonomy): domain Bacteria; phylum Bacillota; class Clostridia; order Oscillospirales; family Acutalibacteraceae; genus Heritagella_A. Next base: position 13,711 of record CALWIS010000241.1, read on the forward strand.
CCAGCGGCTGCGGCCCTTGGCCCGACGCAGTTCCCGGATGCTGCCGGAAAGCACGATCTCTCCATGGTGCAGGATGGCGATGGAATCGCAGAACTCCTCCACATAGTTCATCTGATGGCTGGAAAACAGCACGATCTTTCCGGAATTGATAAGTTCTCGCACCACATCTTTTAAAAGCATGGCATTCACTGGGTCCAGTCCGGAGAAGGGCTCATCCAAAATCACAAAATTGGGGTCGGAAATCAGTGCCGCTGTCAGCTGGATTTTTTGCTGGTTGCCTTTAGACAGGGTTTCCAACTTTTTGTTGGCGTGCTCTTCCATGCCCAACCTTTCCAACCACTTCATGCTGTTCGCCTTGGCATCGTGAGCAGTCATTCCCTGAAGCCGCCCTAAATAAATGAGTTGCTCCAGAATATTGACTTTAGGATAGAGTCCCCTCTCCTCTGGCAGATAGCCGATATTGATCTTTTCCCGCACCATGGGAGCGCCGTCCAGCAGCACCTTACCGCTGTCTGCCGGGAACACATCCATGATAATGCGGATGGTGGTAGTTTTTCCCGCGCCGTTGCGGCCCAACAGACCAAACGCCTTCCCACTTTCGGTGGAGAAGCTCACATCCCGCAGCACTTGTTTTTGTCCAAAACTTTTGTGCAGGCCCTCTACAGCAAATTGCATATGTTTCACCCTTTCTCCGGGCTGGGCCCGGACTCCTTTTTCAATCACTCAGATTTTACGCAGACGGTTCACCAGGTTTGCCACCAAATAGCACAACAACAGTATCATAAAAGAACAATACAGTGTCCAGTAGACCGTCAAGCTGTAAAAACCTGTTACCGGCAAAGCGAACAGAAACAACACCATACAGGCATACAACGCCCTCAAAGCGGATTTCTCCCGGATCGAACAATCCCGTTCATCGGTATATTTGACATACAGCTTTTCCAGCCATTCCAGGTTCCGCAGGGCCAACAGATTGCGGATGATGTAAAACATCCCGACAACACCTGCGCCAGCCAGCATTCCATACCGGCTGGCGGCCAGATTACTTGCTGCGTCTCCGGATACCTGAGGCAAAATCCCCTGCACTCCAGGCTGCTCCAACAAAACAATGAGAAGTGTCAATCCTATAATGAGCAGCGCCATCAGCAGGGTTTGTGTCTTGAGGTATTTCCGATACCGTTTCTGGTTCATGGCAGCTCTTATCCCTCCTCGCTGAAATCAAAAACCTCTTCGATGGTTTTCCCAAAATAATGGGCAATTTTATAGGCCAGCACCAGAGAGGCGGTATATTTCTCATTCTCAATGGAAATAATCGTCTGCCGGCTGACCCCCACCGCTTTGCCCAGCTCCTCCTGGGTGAGTTTCCTCTCCTTTCGGAGCTGGGCAATCTTGGTTTTCACCCAGTCACCCCCTTTGGAATCTTACGAGAAAAGTATAGCTTGCTTTACATTTATTGTCAAGTCTATTTTACATTTTAAAAGCGAATTTGTGGCAAAAGAATCAGCCTGTTCACTGCTCCACTACAGTAAACAGGCTGGTTTTCTCCATATTTTATCAGAATCAAAGCAGCTTTTCCCGGGAATCCACCGCAATCCCCGGGAGAGCCGCTTCGCTTATGAAAGGGGCTTTCTGAGAAGAAAGCCAACTTTATTATAACACTTATTTCTCGTTTGTCAACTATAATCCCGTTTTTATTCAGATTCATGGGTTATCCTACTTTACAATAAGGAAGAGGAGTGAAAAGTTTGAAAAAGAACACTGAAAAGCCCAGAAAGGAATGAGCATCCGCATGACCGTTGGCAAAACCTTGCGTACATTGATCGAAGAAAACAACCTTACCCAAAAACAACTGGCCCATATTCTAAACATGGCTCCCTCCACACTGGGCGGATATGTGCAGGGAACCAGCGAACCGGATATTGAAACCTTAAAACAGATTGCGGCATATTTTGAGGTTTCCATGGATTATCTTTTGGACTACTCTAAAAATCAAGTTTCTGTGCCCGGAGAACAAGAGATCTTGCGCATTTTCCGAACACTTCCGCCCAAAGGACGGGAATTATTTCTGGAACAAGGAAAACTGCTTCTAAAATTCAGTCAAAAAGATATGGCACCTCCATCCAATCATGCTGAATAAACAAAGCCCGTGGAAGGAAAACTCCTGCCACGGGCTTATTCTTATACTTACAGTGCCTTTACACCAAAAGCAAAAACCGCTTCCTTTTTGGGTTGTAAAAGGGTCAGAGCGCGCTTGTGGAGGAATTCATCGTCCTCATCCAAACCAGTAGCGCAGCCTGCCCAAGGCTCCAATGCCACAAAGGGAGCATCATTCTTTGCCGACCATACGCCTAAATAGCAGAAATCAGCAAAATCCATTTCTACACCGTGACCGGTTTTCCGGCTCACCAACCGCACCACCTTAGAGCGGGGGGTATCAAACACCAGTGCATCCTCATAGAAAAGATCATGGCGCATAGACAAGGTGGTTTCATATTCCATTACCGTTTTCCGGTGATGGAAGTTGATGAGTGCTCCTTCGATCATGGGGGACATAGCGGTTTCCGGCTTCTCAAATTCCACTACATAATCCTCAAAGCACTCCCCTTCCACCATTGGGCAATTAAATGCTGGATGGCCGCCTACTGCAAAGGGCAACACCGTATCGCCGGTATTCTCTACCCAGAATTCGGTTACCAGTCGCTCTTCCTCAAAACGATAGGTGACATGCAGGGCAAAATCAAAGGGATACTGCTTTTTGGTTTCCTCATCGGAAGTCAGGGTCAGTGTAACAGAATCCTCCTTTTGCTGGGTAACGGCAAAGGGAAGATGGCGCGCGATCCCATGCTGGCGCATTTCATACTCTTTACCATCAATCACGGTTTTCCCATCCCGCAAAGCTCCTACAATTGGGAACAACACCGGCGCACGGCCTCCCCAATAGGTTTTATCTCCCTGCCAAAGATGCTCCAAACCCTCTGCATTCTTAAAGGACATGAGTTGTGCCCCTAATGTATCCACTTCTGCGCTGCCAAACTGATTTTGAATTTTAACGATCATATCGCAATCTCCCTTCCTGTGGGCTAAATTTTCCAGCCCGGGTTTTGTTTTTATCAGTATATCATCGTTACACAAAAATGGAAAGATAGCAAGAGGCTTTTTATTGCAAAATTTCAAATAATATTTTAGATATTCTACGTCAAAGATATGTTTCCGCGATGTCCATCCCTTCTCTATTTTGCAAATAAAAATCGCGCACAGTAAGGCGGCAACCTTACCGGCGCGATTTTTGGGGAACTATATTTTCAGGAAACAGAGATTTTTATTTTCTGCGCGGAGTACCGCAATGGGGGCAAGCCGCACTGTCGGCAGAAAACTGCTTTCCGCAATTACGGCAAAATACCATGGGAGAAGACGGCACAGGACCTGTTTGTTGAGGTCTTGCAGAAGAGGGAGAAGCAGCATTAGGATTCTGACTTTGAGGATTGACAGAAGGTTGGGCTGCCTGTAACGGAGCAGTTGGATGTTGAACCGGAGCTTGGGAATTTACCGGAAACTGCTGCGGCATAAAATTCTGCGCTGGGGCCTGCGGATTTACAGGAGGCTGCGGGCGATTCATGTTGGAAGGGTTTGTAAAAGGATTCATAGGCGGCATGGAGTTGTTGACTGATTTTCCTCCGCCCATCTTACGATTGATATCCGACACATTTTTGCAAATGGACACCGTCAGCATAATAAACTCATAGGTAAGGCGAAGCAGGACATTTCCTATCACGATGATCCCCAATCCAATTAGGAAATTTGCTCCGCCTCCAGCAAATCCTATAAACACATAGACTATACCGATAAGCGTCAGAAATACAGCAAAGGTCATATAAACGATGCGAAGCACTGCTTCCAGCAACAATTTGCGGAAATTCAAAAATTCATAGAACCATCCTACAAAACCCGTATATTTTCCATCATTTCGAGGTCCCAAAAATCCAAAGAACAGGACCAAAGCAGCAATGATACCAATTAACAAGCATATTACAATGGCAACGGGCCATGCTTGTGATGGAGCGCCATAAGGGGCATATCCGTAAGGTGTATTCATATTTAATTCCTCCCCAATAATATATTTATGTTTGAAAGGGAAAATTTCCTGTCAAAAGCCGAACAACATGAAATTCTGTTTCCTGAAGTGTATCTGATACTTTGCAGACGGCTTTCTCGGTAAATTTTACCCATTCCATCCTTTTTTTACAAAAGTACGTTTTATTTGGTTTTTATTATAGTATACCTTAATTTTGTAAAAATTGCAAATTTCGACAAATTTTTTAATAAGTCTTTTTGTTTGCATAGTTTGCGATATTTATTCTGCAATAAGCAAAGGTCCCTCTTTCCATTTCTGAAAAAAGGAACCTTCTTTAAAATATAGAAAAAAGAGCGATTCAGTCGTTATAGATCTCATCCAAGGGGACAGTAGGACGGGGCCGATATTCCGGCATTCTCTTGGTTTTTCGGAGATAGTCACGAAGCACCACCAGCGCCACGCCTGCTACAGCCGCAGCCAAAAAGATCATAAAGGGATAGGGAAACGTAGATAAAGCCATCGTAAAAAATTGCCGCATAACCATTCTCCTTTCCTGCAAAACCATGCGGGGTATTTGGGTGCCTTTACTGTATCACAGGAAAAAACAAAACGCAAGGATTCTTACTATTCTGTAATTACAAGGAGAAGTTTTGTATATTTTTTGTAACCATTTGACATAGATTGTCATTTTTTCCGATGGATCTCTTTTAAAAACAGTGTACCATACCGTTCTAATTTTCGCTCTCCCACACCAGGAATCGCCATGAGTTCTTGGCGGTTTTTAGGTTTTCGCACACACATTTCCTGTAAAGTCGCGTCAGTAAACACGGCATAAGGCGGGATGCCTCCACTTTTGGAAAGCTCCAGCCGCAGCTGCCGCAAACGCTGGAACAGTTCCGGGTCGGCTGGAGACTGAGTTGGGGAAGAATATTTTTTCACTGGCCGATATTCCGATTTTTCCGGCTGCATGTCCCAGCGCTCCCCCAAACATACCGAACAGTTACCACAGGTATCCGGCACATGGCTCTCGCCAAAATACCGAAGCTGAAACCGCCGCAGACAATACCGGCTGGTAGCATAAAAGGTCATCTGTTTTAACCGTTCCAGCTCCTTTTCCCGTACCTGCTGGGCTGTTTCTTCGTCCAGTTCTTCGTTTTCCTTCTCCTTTTCAATCATAAACCGGTTGAGACGGACATCCGCGCCGCTATATAGCAAAATACACCGAGCCGGAGAGCCGTCACGTCCGGCACGACCCGCCTCCTGATAATAACTTTCCAGATCTTTGGGCATATTGTAGTGGATCACATAGGATACATTGGATTTATCAATTCCCATGCCAAAGGCGTTAGTGGCCACCATCACTGTGACCCGGTCGTAGAGAAAGTCTTCCTGGCTGCGCCGGCGTTCCTCATCCTCCAACCCGGCATGGTACCGGGCCGCCGAAAAACCACAGTCCCGCAGCCGCTGGCATACCTCCTCCACCAGCTTGCGGGTGGAGCAATACACGATACCGCTTTTCTCCTTTTCCTCCCGAAGAATAGAGAGCAACTCCCGAAACTTATCCTTTGGCTTGCGCACACCAAAATAAAGGTTCTCCCGGTCAAATCCGGTGACCACCATAGTGGGATTTTCCAACCCCAGCAAAGAAAGGATATCCCGGCGCACTTGGGCGGTAGCGGTGGCGGTAAAGGCCCCTACCACCGGGCGGCAAGGCAGCTCCTGCAAAAACTGGCGAATACGCAGATACCCGGGGCGGAAATCCTGCCCCCACTGGGAAACGCAGTGAGCTTCGTCCACACACACCATGGAAATTTTCACCGACTTGGCAAACTCCAGAAAATCCGGGGTCAACAGCCGCTCCGGCGCCACATAGATGATCTTATACATTCCTTGCCGGGCATTATACAGCGCTTTGCGATATTGGCCAGGCGTTAAAGAGCTATTTAAAAAAGCCCCCCGCACTCCAGCTTGTACCAAAGCGTTGACCTGGTCCCTCATCAGCGAGATCAAAGGAGAGATCACCAAAGAAATGCCCGGCAACAAAATGCCGGGCACCTGGAAACAGATGGATTTTCCCGCACCGGTTGGCATGACACCCATAGTATCCCGCCCAGATAAAAGGCTGTCTACCAGCGTTTCTTGCCCGGGACGGAACGAGTCATAGCCAAACACCTGCTTGAGCACCTGATATTTATCCATGATCATGCCTCAACAGGAGAAGCTTCCAGATTGCGGATCACCTTCCGATATAGATTGAGGAACAGCACCAAGCTGGTAAGCAGAGAAACTACTTCTGCAATGGGGAAAGCAAACCAAACTGCCGTCAAACTGATATTGGAAAGCAGCCAAGCCGCTGGCACAAGCACCACCAGCTGGCGCATCACCGAGACAATCAAGCTATAGAAGCCACGGCCCATGGCCTGAAACAAGGTGGAGGAAATAATACCCAGGGCAGCGGGTAAAAAGCACAGGCTAATATATTGGAGGGCCGGGCGGCCAATGCGCAGCATCTCGCTGGAAGCATCAAAGATGAGCAAAAGCTGGTCGGGAATGGCCCAGAACACGATGGTGCCTGCTGCCATAATGAGCAACCCAATTACAGAGCCGATTTTGAGGCTGGAAAGCATGCGGCGGCGATTGTGAGCGCCAAAATTATAACCCATAATGGGCATCAAACCCTGAGTGAGGCCGAATACCGGCATAAACACAAAGGACTGAAGCTTAAAATAAATACCAAATACCGCCACAGCTGTTTTCGAAAAACTTACCAGAATGGCGTTCATTGCAAGGGTCATCACTGAACTGATGGCCTGCATGATAATAGCGGGAATACCCACAATATAGATTTGTTTTACTGTCTGCCAATCAAACCGGAAGCTGCGCAGATGGATCTTTACCGCATGCTCTTGCGTGAGCAGGATAATCGTGGAAAGCACCAGTGAAGCGATTTGTCCGATAACCGTAGCAATAGCCGCGCCGGCTACCCCCATATCCAAGGTAAAAATAAAGATGGGGTCCAGAATGATATTGGTCACAGCACCGGTAAGCTGGAAGATCATGGGCCAGATCATGTTGCCGGTAGCCTGTAACGTCTTTTCAATATTGGCCTCAATAAACAGGCCAAAAGAATAAATGCACACGATTCCCAGGTAATCACTGCCCATGGCAATGATGTTTTCGGCAGAGGTGTAGGCCTGGAAAAAAGCCTGAGTAAAGAACAGGCCAAACAGAGCAAAAATCACCCAGTTTACCAAGCCCAACAGAATGCCATGGCTGGCAGCGCTGTCGGCGGCCTCCTGGTTTCCTTCTCCTAAACGGCGGGAGATCAGGGAGTTAATACCCACAGCTGTACCCATACCAAAAGCAATGAGCAGCATTTGAATGGGGTACGCCAGCGAAACCGCCGTCAGGGCATCTTCGCTGATTTTTGATACAAAGTAACTATCCACCACATTATACAGTGCCTGCACCATCATGGAGAACATGGCGGGCAAAGCCATGGAGATAATCAAGGGCAGCATAGGGGCGGTTCCCATTTTCAGATCCGATCGTTTTTCCAAATGATTCACCTTCCTGTTGACCATAACTGCCCGGGCACCACAAAAGGCCCGGGCAGTTTTCCTGTTGTCATTTTTCTCTTTTAGCCTTCTTATTATAATGTGATTCTTTTTATTTGCCTATAGAGAAGATGCACAAAGTATTTTGGAACATTTCCGGGGATATTTTGGAGGATTTTCCACATACAAAAAGAACGCTGCCTATCAGACAGCGTCCTTTTATCCTCATTGTTTTTTCTGAGCCGGATCAAAGTGTTCAAAAATTCCCAAAGCGCCATCCGCCTTTACCGACCATAACAGCTGGGGGGTACGAATCGTCCAGTTCACTTCCTGGGCATGGAACAGGCGGCAGGCTGCGCGCAGGCTCCAGTTCCTTCGAGCGGTCACATCATAGGCGATAAAATCAGGTCTGCCCAAAGCATTGACAAACAAATTCCGAGCCAAAAAAGCAGTAATAATGTTCAGGTGTTCGTCCTTGTGGGTAAAATGGGCCATCAACTGCCCCCGCACCACCTGGGGACGGTTTTTGCGGAACCATCTTACCACTTCTGGGGAAAAGGACTCCACACACCAGGGCCCTTTGTACAGAGTAAGAATCTCGCAGGCTTTCGTACACAGTTCCGCGGTATTGTTGTACGGCTTCAGTTCGATAATCATAGGGGTCTTTCCCCCCATCACCTTGAGCACTTGAGTAAACAGAGGAATCTTTTCCCCGCTCTGGGCCAGGGGATACTGCTGCAATTCCTCATAGGTCAATTCGCTGACTACTTTATCCACTCCGCACATCCGCTTGAGAGTATCGTCGTGGAACACCACCACCTGACCGTCGGCGGTAAGCTGCAAATCCAGTTCCACGCCAAATCCTTTAGAAACAGCCCGCTGAAAGGCCGGCAGTGAATTTTCCGGGATGCTCTGGTCTTTTTTATAAAATCCCCGATGGGCATAATCATATTTTTTCAGCTCTGTCATATCCGGGGCATCCAGTACCGGGCGAGGCCGGATACAGAATAGCCATACAGCGATGTAAACAATAACAATAGCAAGAACGATCAAGAATGCAAGGGTAGGCAAGGGCATAGTCAAAACTCCTTTAGCTTAAAGAATTGCCGTTAATCTGGGGTATCAAAGGCTTCCAACCGGCTTTTGGCAGGAAGAGGCTTGCTGTCCCCATGGCGAACAAACAGCATGGTCACAAAGGCCAGCACTGCAAACAGCGTCGCATAAGGGAACAAGGTCCAGTATCCCACGTGCTCCAGCAGTGCGCCGGAAAATACGGGTGTGATGATCTGGGCTGCCATAGAAAACGTGTAGTAATAGCCGGTAAACTTGCCCACACTGCTTCCTCGGCTCATTTCCACCACCATGGGATAAGAATTCACATTGATAGCCGCCCAAGAAACGCCCACCAACGCAAAGACGACGTTTACTATTGGATGATAGGTATGGAACAAAGCTCCTGTAAAAAAGCACAGAGCAAGCACTGCCACGCCTATCAGGATGGTCTTTTTTCTGCCAACACGGGAGGCCAGTATTCCCACCGGGATATAGGAAAGGATAGCCGCACCGGTAGCCACCAGCAGGCTGGAAGCAAAACTGCCCCCGGTCATTCCCCATTGGATCTGGGCATATTTTGAAAAAGCAGAGGTGATCGCATTGTAGGCCATAAACCAGAAAGCTACCGAAAACAGAAGGAAAATCAAGCTCTTTTTTACCTCTGGGGGGAGGGCTTGATGCCCTTCCTCTTTGGAAGAGCTTTCTTCTTCCTCCTCGGGGCCGTTGAGAGCGGCGGTTTCCTCTGCCAGCTTCTTTTCCGGAATGGTGCAGACTAAGAGTACCACTGCCAGCAGCATAATCCCCGCTACGGCGGCAAACAAGGGAAAATAACTGGGGCTGGGGTCGTTTTTAGGCACCAGCACTTGAATCAGGATCAAAGTCACCATACCGCCTACCGCGCCCATCAAATTGATAATGGCGTTGCCTTTGGAGCGCAGGGGCTTGGGAGTCAAGTCGGGCATCAAAGCCACAGCAGGAGAACGGTAGATGCTCATGCTCACCAACACCAGCAACAAAGCGGTAATAAACATCCAAAAAATTCCCATTTGGTCGGCAATGGGGATGAGAAGCATAAACAAACAGGAAGCCAACGTGCCCACCACGATATAAGGGGTACGCTTACCAAAACGGGTGTGGGTACGATCTGAAAGACTTCCGAAAATAGGAAGCATAAACAGAGCCAGTACGTTATCCAAGGCCATAATGGCCCCCGACAGGGTGTCGCCAATATGGAAGGTGTGTTTAAGGATCAGGGGGATCACAGCCTCATACATCTGCCAAAAAGTGCAAATGGATAAAAAGGCCATTCCCACCAAGACCGTGCGTCTGGTGTTTAATTTCATAAATCTCTACCTCTTTCCTGAAAGCGGCAATACGTAGGTATAGTTTACCATATCCCTGGCATAATTGCAATTTATAGATGTAAAATTTTAATAAATTGTTCCATTCGATTGCCTTTTTTTAAGAAAAAGGGTACAATGTCAGCAGGAAATAATTTTATTTTTTACCCGGAAGCCCCTGGGCTCGAGCGCCTTCGCCCAGATATTCCCCAAGAAGTAGGTTGAGAAAATTCGCCTTTTTTAAGGAAAATCCGCCCAAAAACGCCCGGAACCGGATTTGTATTTTTCCCTGTTTTCCGGTATCATATGTCCATCAGCTGTTCAGGGCGTTGCCGATGCCCTGCCCCCGGGAAAACTACTGGAAAGGAGGTATTCCTATGAATCCATCTGTATTATCCATCATTTACTATTGCTGCATTGGGGTTGGGCTGCTTTTGCCCCTTGCCCATGTGATCTTTAACTTTTTAGATCTGGATTTTGACCCCGGTGTTGGGGACATTCCCCTTCCCTTCAGCTTTATGGCCCTCTCTTTTGGGGTGCTGGTGCTGGGAGCGGTGGGCAAGATCGTTCTGGTGCTGGGTGGCGGATGGCTGCTGAGCCTGCTGTTGGGGCTAGCTTTGGGGATACTCTCCTATGTGGCCCTTTCCCGGCTGGTGATCCGCCCCTTAAAGCGAAATCGCATCCAGGCCCCCAGCATTCGGGACCTGCGCTGGAAAGAGGGCGTGATCCAACTGGCGGTACGGCCGGATTTTACCGGCACCGTGCGGGTGCTCAACACCGCCGGCAGCTATGTTACCTACAGCGCCTGCCCCGCTTCCTGGGTAGAGGAAGAACTCCCGGTGGGAACCGAGGTCCTCATCGTGGAAGTAGACGAAGAAAAGAAGCTCTGCACTGTCTGCCCCTTTGATTCCTATCGGGAGCAGCTTGCTCAACTCAAACAATCTTAAGGAGGTTTATGAAATGCCTGAACAATTCACTTCCACCGCTATCCTCATCGGCGTCATTGTCGTGGGACTCATCATCGTTCTAACCGCCATTTTTTCCACCTGGAAAAAGGTACCTGCCGACAAGGCGGCTATCGTTACCGGTCTGGGCAAAGCCAAGGTCATCACCGGCGGCGGTATCATGGTACTCCCGGTTTTGCAGCGCATCGACTACATCACTCTGGAAAACATCAGCTTTGACGTAAATATGGAAGGAACCCTCACCGCCGACGCTGTGCCCATCGAGGCCAACGGCACCGTAGTGGTAAAAATCAAAAATGACGAAGCCATGATCCGCTCTGCTGTGGAGCAGTTTAACTGCGGCAAAGAGAGCGAGACCAAACAGCACATCATGGAAACATCCCGGGATGTGTGTGAAGGCCGTCTGCGTGAAATCATCGCCGACATGACTGCCGAGCAGCTCTATAAAGACCGTAAGACCTTCTCCGAACGGGTGAAGGAAGTGGCCGAGGAACAGCTCGCTGAGTTAGGTTTGGAACTGAAATCCTTTACCATTAAGGGAATCGGTGACCAGAACGGCTATTTTGAAGCTCTGAGCAAACCCCAGATCGCCGCTGTCAAGCGGGATGCTGAAATTGCCCAGGCGGAAGCCGTAAAAGAAAGCATGATTAAGACTTCGGAAGCCCGCCGCGCTGGTGAACAGGCCCGTCTGGAGGCTGAAGCCCGTATGGCCGAAGCCAAGAAGGAAGCCGATATCAAGAAGCTGAACTTTGAAAAAGAGCGCCAGACCACTCAGGCAATCTCCGACGCTGCCTACAGCATCCAGCAGAATGTGACCCAGAAGGATATTACCAACACCGAAATGGACGCCAATGTGCTGAAGGAACAGCGTGCCCGTGAAGTAAAGGAAGCTTCCATTCAAATTGAAATCGCGGCCGAGCAGAAAAACATTGAACTGGCCAAACGCAAGGCAGAACGCAAGGAAGCCGAGTTGCTGGAAACGGTTATCAAGCCTTCCGAAGCAGAAAAACTCCGTGCAGAATTGCAGGCCGAAGCCCAAAAAGTAGCTATGATCAAAAAGGCCGAAGCAGAAGCCGAAGCTCAGAAGCTGGACGCCCAAGCCCAGGCCGAACGCATCAAGCAGGAAGGTATGGCTCAGGCAGAGATCACCGAGAAACAGGGTATCGCCCAGGCAGAAGCTATTCGCCGTCAAGGTCTGGCAGAAGCAGAAGCTCTGGAGAAAAAGGCGGAAGCCCTTGCCAAGATGGACGACGCCGGTAAATTGCAGATGGTGGTGGAAAAGCTGCCTGAAATTGCCCGGGCGATTGCAGAGCCCATGTCCAAGATCGGCAACATCACCATTATCGACGGCTCCGGCAGCGGGGAAAACGGCGGTGGTGCAGCAGATGTGGCCCGCTACATGACCGGTTCCCTGAAAGCGGTGAATGAAGCTTTGAAGGACACCATTGGTTTTGATATGACGGATGTGATGAAGTCCCATACTCTGGAAGCCAAGACCACTCGCAACATCAACGTGGAAGGACTGCCCCAGCCGCCTGCTCCCCAGGTTTCCGCTCCCACTTCCACCCCCAACGAAGAAGTGTAAAATGCAATATAAAACAAAGAGGGCCGGGAAAATTCCCGGCTCTCTTATTTTTAATCTTCTCCCGTATAGGGAACCAAATTGCGGTCAATGGTAAGAAGGGCTTGTTCGTCTAAAAAATAAGCCCCTTGCTCCTCTGTCAACTGTATCGTAATGGTACGAGGATCATCCCACTGCGGGTCATCTAGCTTTCCTTCTAAAAATCCCAGCAAATCATCGCAATAGGCCTGGTCAATCTCTTCCTGCGTACAGCCCTCGAATTCCCCCTGCTGTACCCGCTGGGAAAACGCCAGCACCCTGTTTTCAATATCTTCCACATGGGCGGTAAACAGATTCAAAGGGGATATTTTCATCTCCACACGAAATCCATTTTCCGTCCTCTGGGCTGAAACCGCCTCATACCGGCTGGCATCGTACACCCGCTGATAAAAAGCCATGGTGCGGTATAATGTCCTATCTGTTTGGGTAAGACCTACCAGATTGGCAAAATACAGGGACTCTGATTTCAAATGTTCCCGGTAAGCCTCTTCCGCTTCCTCTTCCTCGATTTTGGCATACTGGCAGTACTCCTCATGCTCTCCCCGATAAACAGAATCCATCACCGATTCCACATAAGCGGCAGCATCAAAAGTCTGTTGGGAACAGGACGGGAACAGCAGCAAACAAATTGCCATCAGACATAATCCCGCCTTTTGCAGCAGCTTCAAGTCATCTCCTCCTTTTTACTGACACCGTTCTTATAAAATCTGCATTCTCTGAATACTTTCCGTTTTTCCTGTTTTATCGTTAATGGTAAACAAACAACAATCCATGCGGCATTCCCCGCCGGCCAGCTCATACCGCACCGGCATTTTGGTACGGAGCTTCTCAATAATCAACTCTGGCTTTACTCCCAGCACGGACTGCACCGGGCCGGTCATCCCCAGGTCGGTGATGTATCCGGTCCCTTGGGGAAGAATGGTCTCGTCGGCGGTGGGTACATGGGTATGAGTGCCGAACACGGCAGATACCCGCCCATCCAGAAAATATCCCAACGCCCGCTTTTCTCCAGTGGCTTCCGCGTGAAAATCCACCAGAACAATGGGTGGCAGGTCTTCCATCTTTAGCAGCGCATCCATAGTCTCAAAAGGGCAAGCTAAGTTTTCCATATAGGCGGTGCCCATGAGGTTGACTACCGCCACCTGACGGCGGCCCATGTCATAAATACACACCCCTCGGCCAGGAGTAGTGCCTTTGGGAAAGTTTAACGGTCGCAGCAATGTTTCGTCACGGTCATACAGTTCGTAGCTTTCCCGGCGGCGGAAACTGTGGTTCCCTGTTGTAATTACATCCACACCGCTATCGTACAGGTGCCGCACTGAAGTAGGCAGCACCCCGTTGCCGTCTGCGGAATTTTCCCCGTTAGCGATGACCAAATCAACTCCCATTTGTTTTTTGACTGCCGGGAGCCGCTGCCGCAGGAACTGGCATCCAATACTTCCCACTACATCGCCTATGGCCAGTATATTCATGTTATCCATCCTTTTATATTTTGTGGTTCTTATTATAAAACAAAAAGCGGAAAAAAGGAATCCCCCTTTTCCCGCTATCTATCGCAATTATCATCCATTTTCCCTCTTTTAGAGCACCATGATTAGCGTTCCCGCTGTAATGAGTACGCCCCCCAGAATGGTTTTCCAATCTACTGTTTCGTGGAGGAAAACAAAGGCCAATACCATGGTGATGACCACGCTGAATTTGTCGATAGGCACCACTCGGCTGGCGTCTCCGATTTGCAGGGCGTAGTAGTAACAGAGCCATGAAGCGCCGGTAGCTAACCCAGACAGCACCAGAAAGATCCAGCCTCGGGTGGTAATTGCGGAGATTCCTCCCAAAGTTCCCGTCAGCAGCACAATGCCCCAGGCCATTACCAACACTACTGCTGTACGGATAGCCGTGGCCAAATTGGAATTGACCCCTTCTATGCCCACCTTTGCCAAAATCGATGTAAGTGCCGCAAAAATGGCAGACAATACGGCAAATAGCACCCACATTTTTCCTTTTCCTCCCTGTTTTGTTTCCATTGCTTCCTCCATACATAGCAAACAGGCCGGTATATTCCGGCCTGTTTGTTGGATTTGCTTATTTGATTACGGTTCTATAAAGTTTGCCGCCTGAATAATCAAATCTACTGCCTGCTCCGGTGTAAACACCGAGCTGTCAATGGTCAGATCATAGTTTTGCAGAGCGTCCCACTTCTTGTTGGTATAGAAGTTGTAGTAGTTGGCCCGCTGCTTGTCCTTTTTGGTGAGGAAATCCGAAACCTTAGCAGGGTCTACACCGTATTTTTCCACAGCACGGCGCAGACGACTATCCCGGTCGGCATGGATGAACACCCGCAAGCAGTCTTTCCGTTCCCGCAATATGTAGTCCGCACAGCGGCCCACGATCACACAGGAGCCTTCTTCTGCGGCCTTGCGGATAATATCCGCCTGGATGAGGAACAGCCTGTCGTTGATGGGCATATCGTTCATTCCGGCAACCCCGCCGCCAAAGCCATAGGTTCCCATGACCAAAGAATATAACAGGCTGCTGGTGGCGCGCTCGTCTGCCTGACGGAAAACCTCTTCACTAAGACCGCTCTTCTTTGCTGCTAAAGCGATTAACTCCTTATCATAATACGGTACATTCAGCTTTTTGGCTAACATCTCACCAATTTCCCGTCCACCGCTTCCATATTGGCGCGCGATAGTAATTACCGTACGGCTGCTCATATCTTTCACCCTTTCCTATCACAGCATTCTTACCGAATCTTTCGATTCTATTTTTATGATACACCATATTTTGTACAAAGTCAATGCTTGATGTGGGATATATTTTACAACTTTTGTATAGATATTATCAGTTAAAGGCCCCTTCCCCCACCTTTTCAAACAGCTGTCTAGTCTCCCCGCGGAGGCCTCTGTGCTCCGGCCGTTCCAGAGAAGGGTCCCCCCGCAGCAGCTCCTGGGCCTCCTGCTGGGCAAGGCGAAGCAGGGCAGCATCCTGCACCATATCGGCAATGGCAAGCTGAGGCAAACCGTGCTGCCGAGAACCGAAAAAGTCGCCGGGTCCTCGCAGCTTTAAGTCCTCGTCGGCAATGCGGAAGCCGTCGCTGGTCTGGCACATGATCCGCAGCCGGGCCAATGCTTCCTCATTCTGGGCATCGGAGACCAAAATGCAGGTGGACTTCTCCTGTCCTCGGCCTACCCGTCCCCGAAGCTGGTGAAGCTGGGAAAGGCCGTACCGCTCGGCGTTTTCAATGAGGATAATCACCGCGTTGGGCACGTCCACCCCCACCTCCACCACAGTGGTGGAAACCAGCAGATCCAGCTCGCCAGCGGAAAAGGCCGCCATCACCGCATCTTTTTCTCGAGGCTTCATCCGGCCATGGAGCACCCCAATACGGTATCCGGCAAAGGAGCCTTCCTCCAGCATCCGGCAGTATTCCGTCACACTGGCCATATCGCTCTGTCCTTCTTCAATGAGGGGGCAGATCATATAGCCCTGTAACCCTCGGTCCAGGTGCTTTTTGACATACCCAAAGGCTCGTTCCCGCTTGTCGCTGGTAATGGCAAAGGTCTCGATTTTCTGCCGCCCGGGAGGCAGCTCGTCCAAAATCGAGATGTCCAAATCGCCAAAGATCATCAGCGCCAAAGTACGGGGGATAGGGGTAGCGCTCATCACCAGCAAATGGGGATTCTCGCCCTTTTGTGCCAGCGCCGCCCGCTGGGCCACGCCAAAGCGGTGCTGCTCGTCGGTGATGACCAGCCCCAGTCGGTGGAACTGCACCCCCTCGGTCAGTAATGCGTGGGTTCCAATGGCAAGCTGGATGGAACCATCCGCCAGCCCCGCAACGGCCTCCCGCTTTTCTTTAGCCTTTACGGAGCCGGTGAGCAAAGCCGTGCGAATGCCCGCCGGTTCCAACAGTTTGGAGAGGGTGTTGGCGTGCTGCCGGGCCAACACCTCCGTGGGAGCCATGAGTGCCGCCTGCATCCCCTCTTGAATCACACAATAGCACAGTGCCGCCGCCACTGCTGTTTTACCGCTGCCCACGTCACCCTGCACCAGCCGGCTCATAGGGGAATCTCCCCGCATATCCTGTAAAGCCTGGGAGACTGCCCGCTTTTGGGCCCCGGTAGGGGTAAAGGGCAGCAAACGGTAAAACTCCTCGCTCCGGTCCTCCTGAAGCCGCATCCGGTTTTCCACCCGAGCGCGGCTTTTCATAGAAAGGAGGCCCAGCTGCAAAATCAGCAATTCTTCAAACACCAATCGCCGCCGGGCAATCTCCAACAGCTCCATGGAACCGGGAAAGTGGATATTTTCCAGCGCAAACCGAAGCTGACACAGCCCATGGCGCTGACGCAGATCATCAGGCAGAGGGTCCCGCAAAAGCTCCGGCAGCAAAGCAAATGCCGCCTTTACCGCCGCCGCGATCTGTCGGGAAGAAAGCCCCTCTGTCTGGGGATAAATAGGCACGATGGGGGCACAGCGGTCAGAAGGGGCAAAGTCCGGAGCCGTCATTTCCCGGCGGGTGAGGGTCCCCTGCATTTTCCCCCGGAACAGGTACTCCTTCCCCTCTTGGAGCATGGATTTCACATAAGGGTTGTTAAAGTAGGTGAGGGTCATATCCCGTATCCCGTCGCTGACCTCTACCTTAAACAGAGTCATGCCCTTGCGGACAAACTGCTGCCGCACCGGGGAGACCACTTCGCCCCGTACCACCCCAATCTCCCCCAAGGGAATATCGTTGATGTCCTGCGGGTTGCTCCAATCCTCATAGGTGCGGGGATACAGTCGCAGCAAATCCCCGATGGTGGGGGCGCCAATTTTCTGGAACAGTTTGGCCCGTCTTTCCCCCACTCCCTTAAGAGTTTGGATATCCATGGTAAACAGGGAAGGCACCGCCTTCACTCCTTTCGTAAAAACAGGGACTGCCGCCGGACCTTAAAGTCCTGCGGCAGTCCCGCAAGGGCGCGTCTGCCCCAAATTATTCAACAGAAATAATGAAATAATACACCGGCTGACCACCGTTGATGAGGGTCACCTCGATATCATCGCTGATCTTGGAGCGGATACGGCGGCAAGCGTCCTCCGCCTGAGCCTCGGTGATCTCGCTGCCGTAGATAATGGTGATAAAGGAGGTGTTCTTATTCACCATGGAACGGGTGAGCTTGCTGCAAGTGTGGATGGGGTCCTTCTCGATATAATCCAGCTTGCCATTACGCAGACCCATGATGTCTCCCTGACGGATACGATGGCCGCCAAATTCAGAATCCCGGGCGGCAAAGGTCACAAGGCCCGTTGCCACAGTTCCGGCGGCATCCATCATCAGCTGACGGTTCTCTTCCGGCTGCGCATCGGGGTCCACTGCCAGCATAGCGGAAAGGCCCTGGGGAATGGTGCGAGTAGGCAATACTACCACTTCCCGGTCGGTGACCAGAGGAATGGTCTGCTCTGCAGCCATGATAATATTTTTATTATTGGTAAGGACAAATACCTTCTTAGCCGGGGTAGCCAGCACTGCTGCCAAGATATCCTCTGTACTGGGATTCATGGTCTGCCCACCGCTGACCACATGGCTGCATCCCAAGTCTGTGAACAGGGTGTGCAGCCCTTCGCCTGCCGCCACAGCCACAAAGCCCAACTCTTCGGTAGGCTCCACCCGCTCCAGCTGTACCGGCTGGGGCTTGGCAGAAGCCGCCGCTTTGGCCTCTTCATTGGCTTCGGCAGCTTTGCGATGCTGTTCCTTCATATTTTCAATTTTTACCGTCAACAGTTGACCAAAAGTCAAAGCCTCCTGCAGAGCGTTGCCGGGATTCTCAGTATGGACATGGACCTTGATGATCTCCTCATCATCCACGACCACCACGCAGTCGCCAATAGTCTCCAAATAGGCCCGCAATTCCAGAGGATCACGGGTAACTTCCGGGTCACGGCCTACGATAAACTCGGTGCAATAGGTGAAGTTGATCTCGGAATCGAATTCGGCAGCAACATTGCGGAAGAACTCCGCGGTCTCATCTGCCTTCTCTTCCTCGCTCTTTTCCATCTGGATCATTACGCCATCACGGAGCACACTCATCATGCCCTCAAAAATCAGGCACAAGCCCTGCCCGCCGGCATCCACTACTCCAGCCTTTTTCAGCACTGGCAGCAGCTCAGGAGTCTCTTCCAAGGCAGCGGAAGCGCCCATGCACACCGCAGACCACACATATACCGGGTCGCTGTCGATAGCAGCGGCAGCCCGTGCTTTTTCATAGGCCACCCGGGCCACCGTAAGAATGGTGCCCTCGGTGGGGGTCATAACTGCTTTATAAGCAGCATCCACACCCAATCCCAATGCCTCCGAAAGCTCTACGCCGGAAACCTCGTCTTTGTCCTGCAATCCCTTGGAGAACCCACGGAACAACAGGGAAAGAATAACACCGGAGTTTCCACGGGCACCGCGCAGCATGGCAGAAGCTGCCTTTTTGGCTACCTGTCCTGCCGAAGTGTCCTCTTCCTTTTCCAAAGCCTGAATGGCTGCGGTCATGGTCATGGACATATTGGTTCCCGTATCACCGTCCGGTACAGGGAAGATGTTTAGTTCGTCCACTGACTTCTTGTTCTTGCAAATATTATTGGCGCCGGATAAAATAGCGTCACGCAAGGTGATTCCGTTGATCACAACTCACACTTCCTTATCGAGATTATTTCTCCGGAACGGCTGGTCCCTCTTACATTGAGTTTCCCTATTATCTGGCGATCCCGAAGATGGCAGACAACCTGTAAGTCCTAAAGTAAAATGCTAAAATTTTTATTATTATACCATAGTCTTTCGTGTAATTCAATGAAAATGACTGGTGCAAAATAATTTTAATGGCAAAGTAGCAGAATGCACAAAAGATTTTGCTGTCCGCCCAAATTCTGCCCAGAGCCTCATACTTAAAACAACCCGAACAGCCATTTTCCCCGGAGTTTCGCCAAAGGCTTCATTTTGGAGATGGCAAACTGGTTGAGATAAACTGCCCATACCTCCATGGAATTCCGTTGGTCTTCTGCCAAGCTCAAACCAGAAAAGCTGGCCAGTTCGCCAATACGGCAGGCATCCAGCAGCCGCTCCCGATCTAATTCAGGGAACGCAGCACACAGCCGGTCCGCATACTCTTCCAAGGTGTCGGTATTTTCCCATATGGGCGCACCAATCAAAGCAAGCATCCGGAAGGTCCACTTCCAGTATTCCCGCACTGCCAAATTCACATTCGCCTGCATCCAGACTTTCCTCTGCTTTTCCAGCAGGCGCTTTCTGTGCAGGAATATCCCTCCTATCAGCAGGGCTAAACACACAGCAGCTGCTAAAATGGGCCATACCCATCCCGGCAAATGGAAGTCATCTTCTGTACTCTGTTGGTTGCCTTGTACAGGAGGTGTAGGAGTGGGCTGGGGTTCTGGGGTAGGTTCTGTTTGCGGCTTTGGCGTAGGTGTAGCTTCCGGCTCTGGCGTGGGAGTAGCGGTAGCCTGGGG
This sequence comes from uncultured Clostridia bacterium, assembly GCA_944380795.1. Classification (GTDB taxonomy): domain Bacteria; phylum Bacillota; class Clostridia; order Oscillospirales; family Acutalibacteraceae; genus Heritagella_A. The sequence continues at coordinate 33,804 of CALWIS010000241.1, forward strand.
CTGTTCGCTGGGCGCAGGGGTAGGCGTAGCTTCTGCGGCGACACCAGAGGGAGATTCCCAGAAAGATTCCCCACTGAATCCCGGGGTCATCTCCACCGGCATCCAGCTTCGTCCTACCGGATCATACACTTCCACCCAAGCGTGGGCGTGGTCATCCGTGATCTTCACAAATCCATCAGAGGTTTTTTCTCCATTTATATAGTCATCCGTGGTAACGATATACCCTTCGGCAAACCGGGTGGGGATTCCCAAGGCCCGAAGCAGCAAAGCTCCCGCGGTAGCATAATGGACGCAATATCCTGCCTGGGCATCATACAAAAACCAGCTCAGATACTCCCTTTCCTGTGGAAAGCTGGGGGGATCATACCGATACTGAAAATCCTCGTTAAAGACCTGCTGAAGTATGGTGCAGGCCTCCTGTAGACTGATATTTTCCCCCTCCTGTACATATTGCCGCCACCACGCTTCCGCGGTTTCCCGGGTATCCTGCGGCAGGGCAGTATAGGGCTCGTACAAAAATGCCTCATAGTTTTCCAAGAAGGCTGTGGTTCCCTCCGTCTCCTCTGTGGGCTGGAACCAATCCGGAATGGTACCGTCTGCAAAATGCAGCCCCATCTGGCTCAAAGCAGGAAGTAAATACGCCTGTACCGTATACTCTCCTACTCCCCAAAATGTCCGGGTCTCCGCATAAAGATCCTGCCGATACCAAGCACCATCCAAGCGCGAAATATCGGTGACAAGCCCACTGGGAAGGAACAGGGAGCTTCGGTTGGGGGAGATATTCCGCACAGTCAGCGCATAACCCTGTTGTTCTCCGCTATAATAGGCTGCGTACAGGTTTTGTGGATTGATCTTCTCCGAAACGGTGGAAGAAAACGCTTCATATTCACTGTCGTCCATAATCTCCCAAGTACTGCCGGTAAACTCCCCGGCTGCATAGCCGCGCAAATACAGAGGGTCCTGACGGTTGCTCTGTACTTCCAAAGCTGTGACTCCCGTAAAACGGAGCGCCGGCAAATGATGCAGGTCATTTTGGACGTGGAACAACCGCTGTCCCCAACTCTCCAAGGCTCCTACCAGCTCCTGCAGATCTTCCGGCCGTCGGTAGCTCTCCTGCGGCACTGCCCATCCGGAAACCAGCGCTGATACCAGCACACATCCGGCAAGGAGCAAGGCGGTCTGCTGCCGCACATTTCTTTGCCGGGCCACCTTTCCCGGTTTTTGAAGAATTTTTTTTCGGCGAAACAAGGGCTGATGAAGGGCCAGCATCATGATCCAAGAAGCCACCAAGGCAAAAAAGGCCCAGAGATCGGGCAGCAGGGTAAAAAACAGCGGAAGCAGGGCAAACGGTGCTGTGAACAGCACAAAGCCCGGCATCCACGGACGGCGCACGGCAAAAAATCCCGCTCCCAAAGTCAAGGCACAAAATAAAAGCACCAAAAAATACGTTTCTGCCCAACGCAGCTCGGATGCTGGAATAGGTTCCATTGCAAACTGGATAAACCGCCACGGGGAATTTTCCGTCATAGTTTGCAGCGCCTGATTCAGCAGACTGATAAATCCTATAGTAAGGGTATCAAAAGAAAAATAGGCCCAAATAGCCAACGGTGCAGTGGGGATCAATAGCAAAAAAGGCCAATTTTTGCTGGAATAAACTGCTACTGCCGCAGCAGCATATAAAGCCATCCATACCGCCAGAGAGGAACCCTCCGGCCAAATATCCATGGCGGAAAAAAAGGTCCAGGCGCTGCCGTACATTCCCAGGCACACCGTTAAAAAGCGCACCAACAGATCCAGTATCCGGTTGTCCCTGGTTTGGGGATTTTCAGAAGGAGCAAGGGAAAAATCTGGAAGGACGGTACCAGCAGTGCGGCCCAATTTATGTCTTCTCACAGTATCAGCTCCTCCATTCCCTGTAGCTCTTCTCCAACTTCTATCACGGTACAGCCATCCCCAACATGGGAATCGTCCAACAGCCGCCCTGCCAAAAGGACAGTGACCTGCCGCAGGCCTCTTTCTTGCTGCAGTTGAGAAAGGGCATCCAAGAGGGCTTTTTCTCCCTCCACACTTTTCTCACCAGTGGTACAGTATAGCAGATGGCTTCCCCGGGGCACCATATCTTCCTCTAAACACTCCGTCAAAGCTGGATGCCCCTCTCTTTTAGCAAGGGACAGGATTGGCCCCAGAACCGCTGTAAAATCGTCCAGATCCTCCAATTCCTCCCAGTGCAAAGAATCCTCCTGTATCCACCCCACCCGGTGGATGCATCCTTCCTGTATCATAGAGACGGAAAGGGAAGCAAATGCCTCCATCATCCGGTTCATTTCTTCTGGCTGTGGCTTCTCCCCTGGCTCCGGCAAAAGGTACAACCCGTATTCCATAGGCTGGGAGAAATCCCGCACCATCCAGGTCTCCATACGCTGGCTCAATTTCCAATGCACTCGGCGCAGACTGTCCCCTTCTCGGAATTCCCGCACCTGGAACACCTCCCCAGGATCATCCCCAGGACGATACGGCGAATACCGCTCTGACTCCGGCGCTTCACTTCCCTCCACAGGGAACACACCGATTTCCCGAAGTCGGGGCAGGATCTCCACCTGCTGGGATTCCTTAGGCTTTGCCGCTGGCAGCCGAAACAGCCGCAGCGGATCAGTAAGACGTACTTTTATCCCAAAGACTTCCACCTGTCCGCACCACCGGCTCACCAGACTGCGTTGAAGCACTGCCCGAGACCTGGGGGCTGCTTCGGTGGACTCCGTGAGTTCCAGCGGCAAAAACACACTGTCCTTTGAGCCTTGCCCCAAATGGTTGATACAGCGCAGCCGTACCTGCACCATAGGGCAGGGAAGTATCCACCGATTTTCCACCTCCACCACCAACGGAATGGGCTCGTCCCGCTCGGCCGTATCCTTTTCCAGATGGATACGGGCCCGGGTTAAAAAACACGCCGGCAGAGTAATAAGCAGGGAAAGAATAGGCGCAATAAAAACAATAAGTAATACAAGAACAGAAAGATACTCTTTGTAAAAAATGAAGAATAAAATCGAACCGGCCAGAACCAGCCCGTAAAAAATCCGATATTTTGCCATAGCTTGCCTCTTACCCGATTCCCGGCACTGGGACTTCCCGCAGAGCGGTTTCCAGTACATCCCGGGCACTCATGCCGCCTACCCGGCTTTTGGAGCTAAGCAGCACACGATGGGCACATACGTCTAAAAATACCGATTGTATATTTTCCGGTACAACATACTCTTTGTTTATTAAAAAAGCGGCAGCCTTGGCCATACGCATCAGAGACAACGTGCCACGAGGGCTGATTCCTAGGCGGAGCATGGGGGTAGAACGGGTCCAAGCAGCAAGGTTCGCCGCATACTCACACACCACATCAGCAGCGTAAATCTCCCGCACCTGCTCCTGCATTTTTAAAATCTCCTCCGGCCCTGCCACTCTTTGCACCAAATCCAGCGGGTTTTGAGTCTGCCGGCTCTGCAAAATATGCACCTCTTCCTTGACCTCCGGGTAACCCATGCTCAGGCACACCATAAAGCGGTCCATCTGAGATTCCGGCAAAAGCTGGGTACCGGCAGAACCCACCGGGTTCTGGGTGGCGATGACCCAAAAGGGGCTGGGAGGACGGCGGGTAACGCCATCCACAGTCACGCTGCCCTCCTCCATGACCTCCAGCAGGGCAGATTGGGTCTTGCTGGACGTGCGGTTGATCTCATCTGCCAAAAACAGATTGCACATTACTGCACCGGGAACATACGTATTGGTGCCGGTCTCCCGATTATACAGGGAATAGCCTGTCACATCGGTGGGCATTACATCCGGGGTAAACTGTGTACGCTTAAAGCTCAGGTCCATAGCTCGGGCAAACGCCAAAGCCATGGTGGTCTTTCCCACACCGGGAATATCTTCCAGCAGGATGTGTCCCCCTGCCAGCATGGCGCACATAACGCTGAGGATGGTGCGCTCCTTGCCCACCACCACTTTTTGTACTTCCTTCATAATTTCAATGGCCTTTTCCATCCATGGTTCCTCCTGAATTGGATTTTCATTCTTTTTCCGTTAGTTGTTTAAACAGGCAACTGGATTTATTGTATCGCATCCCCCCTCTTTCTTTCAATGATTTTCTGCGTTTTGTTATGAATTTGTAAGATTTTTTTCCAACTCCCCTATATTATGCGGAAATATTTTTGAAAAAATCGCCGGAACCACTTGAAAAAAAAAGTACGACAGGATATCATAAAGTTGTATGTACAATCTGATTTAAGGAGGTGCTTTCATGTCTCGAGAAAAAACGGAAGCCAAATACTCCATCCTCGCGAATACCATCCGGAACCGCATTCTTTCTGGGGAATTCCATATGGGGGACCGGTTGGCTTCCGAAAACGAGCTTTCTGCCCAGTTTGGATTTAGCCGCCAGACAGTACGACAGGCTCTAGGCATTCTGGAGCAGGAGGGATTTCTGGTCCGCCGCAGAGGCAGCGGCACCTACATTGCCAAAGGCACCCCTACCCTTCCCAAAAGCCGGACTATTGGAGTGATTACCACTTATATTACCGACTATATCTTTCCTGTTATCACTCGAGGGATTGAAGAAGTGCTTTCCGGGCGAGGATACCACCTGCATTTGGGTGTGACCAAAAACCGAGTGGAGACCGAACGGCAGCTTTTGCAGTCCATGCTGGAAAATGGGGTGGATGGCCTCATTGTGGAAGGCACCAAAACCGCACTGCCCAATCCCAACATATCCCTTTATCAAAAGTTGGAAAGCATGGGAATCCCCTGTGTATTTTTTAATGGCTATTATCGAGAGCTTTCGGGCTGCATTTATGTAGTGACCAACGATCGGACGTGCGGCAGTAAGGCTTCCTCATTGCTTCTTCATGCTGGGTGCCGGCAATTAGGCGGCATCTTTAAATCCGATGATATGCAGGGACATGAGCGCTATGCCGGATTTGCCCAAGGATTGATGGACGCTGGACAGCAGATCAACGATGATGCGGTGCTCTGGTATTCCACCGGAGACCGGGACTCCCTTTTTGAGGGCGAAAACCGGGAACGCATCTACCGGATCATGCGCCACTGCGATGGCGTGGTATGCTATAACGATCAGATCGCCTACCGGCTCATTGAGCTGCTGCTGGAAAAAGGCCGGAATGTCCCCCAGGATATTTCTATCGTTTCCTTTGATAATTCCAGTATCTCTCAGTATTCGCCGGTAAAGATCACTTCCTTTGACCATCCCAAAGAACAGATGGGACGGATGGCTGCGGAAAAGATTATCCGCATGGTGGAAAGCGGTGTACGGGAAAGTCCGGCAATTTTAGAAATGCCTCTGATCTATAAAGGTTCTGTTTTGGCAGAAGACACCTGGGACTATTTATAAATATTCAATTATATTACCATCTGATTATTATCAAGGAGGAAATATCATGCTGGAAAAACTCAAGGAACAGGTATGGAAGGCCAATTTGCAGCTGCCCGCCCATGGACTGGTGGTATTCACCTGGGGCAACGTTTCCGGGATTGACCGGGAATCTGGTTTGTTCGTCATCAAACCCTCTGGTGTGGAATATGATAAGCTCCGTCCGGAAGATATGGTAGTCATGGATTTAAACGGCAATAAAGTAGAGGGCGACTTGAATCCCTCCTCCGATACCCCCACCCATTTGGAGCTGTATCGGAACTTTCCCACCATTGGCGGCGTGGTGCACACCCATTCCCGCTGGGCCACTATTTGGGCTCAAAGCGGCAGGGACATTCCTGCCTACGGCACTACCCACGGCGATTATTTCTATGGCCCCATCCCCTGCACCCGTGCCATGACCCCGGAGGAGATTGGCGGCGAATACGAGCTGGAAACTGGTAAGGTCATCGTGGAGACCTTCCAAGGCAAAAAGCCCGAGGATATTCCGGCGGTACTGGTGAAATCCCACGGCCCCTTCACTTGGGGCAAGGACTGCTTTGAAGCGGTGCACAATTCTGTGGTGCTGGAAGAGCTGGCCATGATGGCTTGGCATACCGAGAATACCTTTGGCGTACAGATGCAGCCCATGCAGCAGGAGTTGCTGGATAAGCACTTCTTGCGCAAACACGGCGCCAACGCCTACTACGGACAGAAAAAGTAACCTTACACCTTTTTGACAGCAGGGAAGGCTGTGAGAAAATTTTGGATTTTCTTCACAGTTTTCCTTGCTGTTTTTTGTTTTATAGAGTATCATAGAAGAAAGAAATGACAGCGAGTGCCTGTGGCAATCAGGCCTCGGAAAGGAAGGATCTCCAATGAAAATGATGAAGCTGGAACCTGCATTTAAGGACTATCTCTGGGGCGGTACCCGCCTGAAGACCGAATACAACAAGAAGAGCGACCTGGACATTGTGGCGGAAAGCTGGGAACTTTCCACTCACCCTGCCGGACAGAGCGTGATCCGCGGCGGTGAATATGACGGCCTGACCCTCAGCGAGTATATTGAGAAAGCCGGCCGCCAGGTACTGGGCAAAAACGGAGAGGCTTTTGAGAACTTCCCGGTGCTCATCAAATTTATCGACGCTAAGAATCCTCTGTCCATCCAGGTGCACCCCAGCGATGAATACGCCCTGCGGGTGGAGCA
>CALWIS010000242.1 GCA_944380795.1 uncultured Clostridia bacterium
CTCGTTGACCACATCCTCTTCCCCACCATACACGGCCGTTGCCGTCAAACACAATACCGGGAACTTTCTCCCGCTGCGGCGCAGCCGCTGGAGGTATTCTCCCAGATACCAGTAATCCGCACGGAAATCCTTACCCCAGGAAGTAACGGTGTGGGCTTCATCCACCACAAACAGTCCCAGGGGCCGATCTCCGATAAACTCCGAAAGCTCACAGGAAATCAGCAGCTCGGGAGACAGATATACAATGGATTTCTCCCCATTATGAATCTGCTGGATGCGCTCCTGACGTTCCTCATAGGTAATATCCGAATGGAGACACACCGCGCAGGTGACTCCCTGCTTTTTTTCCAGCTGGGCGACTTGGTCCTTCATCAACGCTTTCAGAGGTGTGACCACAATGGTGACCGCCTGATACCGCTCCGCCAAATACAGGGCGGGCAGCTGGAACAGCACGGATTTACCGGCGCCGGTGGGGGCGGTGACAAATATATTGCGGAAGCTGTCTCCTGCAAAGGCCCCGTCACACTGGCTGGCGATGCAGTCGATGATCTCTCCCTGAGAAAGACAGGAAATCTCCCGGTTTTCCTTGGGGGAACGGTAAAATTGCAGGGGGCGGAACTGCGCCTTTTCTCCCCAGTATTTTTGCAAAAGCGGCAGGAACCGCTCTCCCTGATACTGTTCTTCCCTGCTGGAAATCTCCAAAGAGTAGGGAATCTTCTTTTCTTCCAGCATAGAGAAAAAGGCCTGCAGCTGGGACTGTTTCCAGCCGTCCTGCTCATCCAGCAGATACCGTCCGCCGGCACTGCATGTTCCCTGTTGCACCGCGATGCAATGCTGTAAAAATTCGGTTCCGGTGGTTTCCTGCACAGGGGCGTCGGGATCCCCTTCTTGATTGGCGGGAGACCAGCCCTCTTTGGCATAAAAGGAAATCTCCACACAGTTCCTGTCGGTATGACAGTTTCGCAGCGCCGTTACATAGCTGTCGTTCCCCAAGGGGCGGATGTCTCCGTAAAAAGTCAGGCAAACCGCATCCGGTTCTCCCTGCTCCAGCCCCTCCAAAAATGCCTTTGCCGTTTCTGGAGAAAGAAGGGCGGGGTAATACTGGAAAAACACATCATTATCCACCACCCAAACGGTCCATTCTTCCCAAGGAAATACCGGAGCCAGCACTAAAAGCTGCTCATACAGCAGGATTCCTTTCTCTTTTCCCTCCAGGGCATTTTGCAAGGCATCACTGCTTCCCGCTACCTGCTCTGTTTTCAGATATCCTGCACTGTCCAGCACTTCTTCTGTGGGGAGCAGCGCTTCGGGACGGCAAAGGATCTCCCTCACGCACTCCGAGGGGAATCCCCGGAATGCCAGCAGGGTCTTTTTTCCTTCTGCACTGCATTTCTGTAGGATTTCTTCTATTCTGTCGTTCAATTCTTTCTGCCTCCTGTTTTGGCGCCTTCTTCTGGCCCTTTCCGTTCTTCTTATTCTTTATTATACCATATGAGCCCGCGGCATTTCTAATAGAAAATCATCGGCTGTCCGTGGAATATTTTCAGGCTTTTGCACAGAGAAAAAGAAGCACCTTCAAGGTGCTTCTTCCCGCTTATTACATCATAAAAAGCAAGCGTTTTCTTTGCGCACAGCGCAAATCGCTGATAGCCGTGCCGTCAAACCTGCCAACTTCTCCTCATCCAGCCGCCGGGCATGACGAGGACAAACCGAAAGACAGCGCATACAGCCAATGCAGAGCGCAGAGTCTGTTTGCGTGGGATCTGCCTGTGAAATCGCCCCCGCAGGACAACTCTTGGCGCACAGACCACAACGGATGCAATCCTCCCCAGCTACAGGCTGTAAAGCAGAGGGATGGGACGCCCGATACGGGTAGTTTCCCGGTACAGATACTGCGTCGCCTAACTCCCCTTTTTCTAAGCCTAAGCGAATCTGGTGAGCAAAATCGGATAATTCCTTTTCATCAGCGCTGTCCGGCCGACCGGCAGCAATGGTACGCACAATAGAGTGCTCCGCCACTGCCGCCACTGCCGCTACACAGCGAAAACCGGCTTCTCGCAGCAGATGCTTTAATTCCAGAAGGGTATCCTCATATTCCCGATTCCCATATACTACATTGAGAATCGCAACTGCATTGTTGCCCTCCAACAACCGGATTCTTTTTGCTGCCAAAGACGGTACCCGGCCAGCATAAGAAGGGACCGAAACGATGCACACATCTTCCTGGCAGAATACAGGCAGTTCCAGAGTCTGTCGGGTCAAATCCACCTGTTCTTTTGGGCCATCCCATTCCCGTCCCAGAATGTGGGAAACCGCTGCGGTACCCCCAGTAGGACTGAAACAGACCTCATACACCTTCACAGCTTCCGCCTCCTATACTCAGCCTTCCTTTTGAATAGCCTGCAAGGCGGTTGCCAGCTGATCGGGACAGGAAGTGGGCTTAAGGCCGCAGCGGATTCCCTGGCAGCGAGCGATGACATCGTCTACCTTCATGCCCTTTACCAGAGAGCTGATTCCCTTGGTGTTGCCATTACATCCGCCGGTGAACTTAACTTCCTGCACAACGCCGTTTTCCACTTCCAGATCAATCTGAGACGAGCAGGTTCCTTTGGTTTTATACGTATAGTGCATGATACATCCTCCAAATTGTGTTGATTTTCGATTTTTACAAATCATTTTTATTATAGCGCATTTTGTCGAAAAATGCAAAACCTCTTACGCCAAGCGTTCCGCCAGCCGTTCCCACTGCTCTTTTGGCGCAGTATAAGAGCCCAACGGAAGACAGCGTTTGGTATTGCCGCCGTGAAAGTCCGTGCCGCCGGTCATCAACAAATGGAAGCGCTCTGCGGTTTCCATAAAGGAGGGAATCTCCTCTACAGGATTGCGTGGATGCCAGATTTCCACGCCGTCGATCTCCCCGGAAGCAGCCAACTCTTGGAGCAGCGCCTGGCTTCCGTATTCGCTGGGATGAGCCAGCACCGCCACTCCTCCGGCCTGCCGCACCACTTCCAACGCCTCATGGACATTGGGATATGTCACCGGGCTGTAGGCAAGGCCGTTCTTGGAGTTGAACAGCTCCCGGAACAGATCGCCGTACATCCGGTCGGCATATCCGGCGCTCATAAGCGCCAGCATGATGTGCTGCTTAAAGAGTGCAGGCGAATGCTGGGACCAGCGCCGCACCAGCTGTTCCGGGATGGGATAATGCTGCTGGGTCTTTTCCAGCATGATCTCCCCTGCCGCCTGCCGGTTGCGGCAAATTTCCTCACACAACGCCTGCAAAGGTTCCGGCTTTTGAATGCCGTACACTAGGATATGGGCCTTCCGGCCGGTTTTGGGGTCGCAAGTGGAAAGCTCTAACCCCGGCACAACTCGCACGCCTAAAGACGCACCTAGGGTTTCCAGCTCCGGGAAGTCAAACAAGGTGTCGTGATCGGTGACTGCCAGCACCGGAAGCCCTCGAGCCGCCGCAATACGCACCAGTTCCTCCGGCAGCACCGCGCCATCGGAACGCATAGTATGACAATGAAGATCTGCAAACATAAACTCTCTCTCTTTTCTTTCCCATCATTTTTTCAGCAATCTCTCTGGGGTGAATTTTCCGGCTGCCATACGGAACAGGCCATAATCCAGCAGAAACAGCAACACTGCCAGTATCAACAGCGGAATAGCCCCCAGCACAAACAAGCCGGTAAACTGCCCCACAAACAGAAGGATCAGGGGCAGCACGATATATCCAGAGGTCTGCATGGCCTCCATATAGCTTTTAGACCGTCCCGATACCAACACCATAAAAACTCCTCCAAAAACGGTGAGGGCCGGCGCCAGAAGCAGGATAACTACCAGCCATGCCCAATCCAGCCAGAAAGGCATTTTCAAGATCATGTTTCCCACTGCGGCTGTAACACCAAACAACACCAAAGAAATCCCTGTTACCAGCAAAGAAAGGCGAACGCACATTTCCACCTTGGCACGGAAAATCTCCCGCACCGTCATGGGAGTTAAAAGCAGAGATTCCATGGTTCCCTGCTCCTTTTCTCCTACGAACGATCCGGAGGCTGTGACCGTAGAACTCATCATTGGGATCATCAAAAACAACATGGGGGCCATCATATTGGTCATCACATAAAACATCATCTGCCGATCATTGAGCACTTGGGCTTTTTCCGGCAGGAGGGCCATCATCTCCTCCATGCCATTCATATCCTTCATGGGGGCCAAACAGGCGATCAATAGGAATCCTACCGGCATGACCACCATCAAAACAGCCGGCAGAGCCAAAAGGGTATTGCGCAGCATGGGGGTCTTCCAAACCTGGTAAAAATCCTTGCGTATCAGGGCCTTTTGCCCTTTTGTAAGCGGTAAAAAAAGCTTCATTCCTTTTCCCCTGCCTTTCCATCCAGCACATTGCCTTCCAGATACCGGAAATAGACCTCTTCCAGCTGTGGATAAAAGAGCCGGGCTTCGTAAACGCTGCTGCCATCCCGAATAAGTTTTTCCAGAATGGCAGGCATTTCCTCTTCGCTGTCCACTGCTTTTCGCCACCAGCCCTCCTGCTCCATCATACCGGGAACCGGGCCAGAACCCTCCTTTAGCCGCACCCCGGCCCAGATACGGCAGCCAGCTTTTTTCCACAGCTCTTCAAAGCTGCCACAGGCTAATAGTTCCCCTTTTTGGAGGATACCATACATGGTGCACACATCTTGGGCGTACCGAAGCTGGTGGGTACATAGGAACACCGTCGTTCCCTCTTCCCGGGCCAGTTGGGCGATCATCTCGTTGACCATTTGGGCCGATTCCGGATCAAGGCCGCTGGTAGGCTCGTCCAAAAACAACACCCGGGGACGGTGTATCAATGCCCTGGCCAAAGAAAGGCGCTGCAGCATACCGGTGGAGTAGGCGGAAGCCTTTTTATCACGAGCTTCCCACAGTTCCAACCAGCGCAACAATTCGCAGGCGCGTTCCCGGGCATCACCTCGGTCCATTTCCGCTGTTTCTCCAAAAAAACAGAGATTTTCCAGCCCTGTCAGCTGCCCATACATCCGGGCAGTCTCCGTCATAACCCCTGCAATCCGGTGGACCCCCTGAGGGTCCTCGTTGGGAGAGATCCCCAGCACGCTGCATTCTCCCGCCGTAGGGGATACCAATCCGTTAAACAGCTTTACCGCGGTGGTCTTTCCGGCACCATTAGGGCCCAGAAATCCGCAAACGCCTCCCTCCGGCACCTCTAGGGTGAGACTGCGCAGCGCTTGCGTATCCTCATAGGATTTTGACAGCCCTTTTGCAACAATACCCGTCATGCTCTGGCTCCTTTCAAAAAATCATGCCGCAGCCTGTAAAAAGGCCACGGCATGAAATTTAGTAAGCGCTAATCCGTTCAGCGCTGTTCCATGTTGATCTTGCTGAAATCGTGCTCCTTAAAGTTCTCTACGATGCCGCGGTTATCTGCCTCAGAGAGAAGCTTTGCACGGTTCTTCTTCAGGCGCAGAGCAGACTCTACACCACCAGGGCCGGAGACGCAGCCGCCTTCACAGGCCATACCCTCGATCATGTCGTCCTTAAAGCGCCCGGCGTTGAGGAGCATCAGCGCCTTCTTGCACTCGGCAGCACCATTGCACTTCACGCAGGTAAAGGGCAGTTCAATGCCTTCTTCCTCCAAAACCTGGGCAACTGCCGCACTTACGCCGCCGCTAACGGCAAAGTTCTTACCGGCCAAGCTGCCATCCTGCTCATTTTCTGCCATATCCGCAGGATTGATACCCTGAGAATCAAACATAGCTATCAATTCTTCAAAGGTAATGACATAATCGGCGGTATCCATCACCTTCTGGGCTTCCAGTTTTTTCGCAATGCAGGGCCCAATAAAGACTACCTTGATATCAGGATTCTCTGCCTTCAAATAACGCACCGTCATGGTCATGGGGGAAGCAGTTTTGGAAATGTAAGGCACTACCTTGGGGAAATGCTTTTCAATCATATCCACAAAGGCGGGGCAGCAGGAAGTGGTCAACTTGGTCTGATTTTCCACTGCCTCTACCAGCTCATGGGCTTCATGGTAGGAAGTAGCGTCAGCGCCCAAAGACACCTCTACTGCTTCGGTAAAGCCCAGCTTTTTCAGGGCAGCTTTCAGCATACCCACATTAGCAGTGCCAAAATGGCCCTCAATAGCGGGGGCAAACACGGCATACACCGGAGTTTCGCTCTTAATCAGGTCGATGACATCCACAATATAGGAGCGGTCGGTAATTGCGCCGAAGGGGCAGTTCTTAGTGCAAGCGCCGCAGCTGATGCACTTAGAATAGTCGATAGCAGCCTGCTTGTTTTCATCCATGATGATAGCGTCTACCGGGCAAGCCCGCAGGCAGGGACGCATGGTATCGGAAATAGCATGGTACGGGCAAGCCTCCGCACAGCGTCCGCATTCACGGCACTTATTGGGGTCGATGTAAGCGCCGCGTCCGGTAACAGAAATAGCGCCAAAGGGGCAGGCAGCCTGGCACTTTTTAGCAAGGCAGCGCTGGCAGTTGTCGGTCACAGTAAAACGGCTGATGGGGCAACCCTCGCAGGCAGCGGGAAGCACACCCACAATTGCCTTATCCGCCTGATTGGGAAGCGTTTTTCCTCTTGCGGCGGTAACACGCTCCCGGATGATTTCCCGTTCACGATAAATACAGCAGGGGCACTCGGGGAGCGGGCCGAGAATCACATCATAGGGGATCTTTTCCAGATTCTCCTCCAGCATGCCCTTGCATTCATTTTCGGCACCGATTATCATCACCCGCTAC
>CALWIS010000243.1 GCA_944380795.1 uncultured Clostridia bacterium
ATGGTCACCGGGGTATCGGTGATGCCGCAGGCCAGCTTGGCAAGGGTATTGCCGGTGCAGGGGGCCACTACCATAAGATCCACCATGTGCTTGGGGCCAATGGGTTCCGCGTCGGGGATGGTCTTGATGACCTTTTTCCCACAGGTGTCCTCCAGTTCCCAGATAAAATCCGAGGCCCTTCCAAACCGGGTGTCGGTGGACGATGCGTTATAAGACATGATCGGGAGCAAACTGTGCCCCTCCTCCGCCAAACGGTGCAGTTGCTCCAACGCTGGCTGGAAGGTGCAGAAGGAACCGCACATGGCAAAGCCAATCTTCTTTTTCTCCAAAGCTCTCACTCCTCCATCATATGGTAAATAGTTTCCTTGATGATCTCCCCTGCCGCCTTGGGCGCCACCTTCCCGGGAAGGGAGAGAGCCGGAATCACACGGACGCCCAGTTCGGCAGCCGTTTCCCGGTCAACCCCGCCGGGAGCCGAGGCGAGATCGATGAGCAATGTGCCCGGCTTTAAGCCGGAAAGGGATTCCCGGGCGAACACCAGTGCCGGGATGGTGTTGAACACCAGATCGTACCCGCTGCCGGGATGCCGGGTGTGTACCGCCTGATACCCGCTTTGCCGAATCCAGGCCAGGTCCTCCGGCTTGCGGGCACTCACGGTTACCTGCGCCCCCAATCCCCGGAGCATCCAGGACAGCACCTTGCCAATGCGCCCAAAGCCCGTTACCAGGCACCGGGAACCGTTAAGGGTGCCGGGATACTCCTCCATGGCGATTTGGATAGCGCCCTCCGCCGTGGGCACGGCATTGCGAACCGTCAGCTCTTCCCGACGGAAATAATCAAACACCGAGACCTCTTCCCAAACATCCGTGGTATGGTAAAGCCGCTCCGTCATGCCGCCGTATACGGTTTTTCCCACAAACAAAGAGGCGAACCCTTCCCCCAGCAGCACTGGCTCTTTGCCCAATGGGGTGTTTAAATGAACGCCGTCGGACGTGACCGGCAGAGGGAAAATAATGGTCTCGCATTTTTCCACTGTCTCCTCTATGGCAGCCTGCCGCACCCGCGGGTCCAGTTCTGCCTTTTCCAGCGCCGCTGCATAAACGGGATAGCCATCTTCCAGCAGGGAGGCCGCCAGGAATGCCTGCCGCTGGTCGCCGCCGATGACGCCGAAAACCCTTTTTTCCTGTTTCATACTCTCGCCGCCATTTCTCCGCGCAGCCGGAAGCAGAGAGGGCCTTCGCGCGGAAAAGGCCCCCGGTGATGAACCTGCCCCCTGCTTTTCTCATAATATGGAAAGTCCTTTCGGAGTGTGAAGTTCATTCCCGGAAAAGTCAAAAAAAATAGCGGTTTTTGCCAAATTTGAATTTAGGTGTTTATTTTGGTGGCTTTACGCAATATAATAGAGATAGTGTGTTTTTACGGAAGGCCCTCTTCCTAAAACCAAACAGTCGGGATCGTTTCAGGTCCCTATATATAAAGGAGTTGGAAGCTATGGATACTTCTCGTTTGCTGGATTCCGTCAAGCACATCCATTTTGTCGGGATCGGCGGCTCCGGTATGTGCCCCCTTGCGGAAATCCTTTTCCACAGGGGTTTTGTCATTACCGGCTCCGATATGAGCGAATCGGATACCCTGGAGCGCGTGCGCGGCTACGGCATCCCCGTCCACATGGGGCACCGCGCCGAAAACATCCAGGGGGCAGAAATGGTGGTTTATACCGCTGCCGTCAAGCAGGACAACCCTGAGCTGGTGGCCGCCCGGGAGCAGAACATCCCCACGGTGGAGCGCTCGGTGCTGCTGGGCATGGTAACAGACCGGTATCCCGATTCCATCGCGGTTTCCGGCACCCACGGCAAAACCACCACCACCGGCATGATTACCCAGCTGTTGGTGAGCGCAGGCCGGGACCCCAGCGCCGTTATTGGCGGCAAGCTGCCCTTTATCGGCACCAATGGCCGGGCGGGCAAGTCGGATATTATGGTGTGTGAGGCCTGCGAATATGTGGACACCTTCCTGCATCTGCATCCGGCTATTTCGGTGATTCTCAATGTAGACGCCGACCATCTGGATTACTTTAAAAATCTGGAAAACATCATCAAATCGTTCCACCAGTTTGCCTGCCAGACCAGCCGCCTGCTCATTGTCAACGGCGATGACGCAAACAGCCTAAAGGCGGTGGAGGGCCTCACCCATGCCAAAGTTATCACCTTTGGTTTTGAGAGCCACAACGATTATTCCGCGGCGGAGATTGCCGACACCAAGGGCGCACGGGAAGAATTCACCCTGATGAAGCAGGGCAAGCCGTTGTGCCGCATTGAGCTTTCCGTACCCGGTCGGCACAATATTTTCAATGCCCTGGCCGCAGCCGCAGTGGCTGACCAGATGGGTGTACCGGCGGAAGAAATCGCCAAGGGGCTCCACGCTTTTACCGGCGTACACCGCCGCTTCGAGGTGCTGGGCCACTTTAACGGTGTGACCGTTGCCGACGATTTCGCCCACCATCCCACCGAGCTCACCGCCACCCTCACCGCTGCCATGAACATGGGCTTCCGGGAAGTCTGGGCCGTATTCCAGCCCCACACCTTCTCCCGCACCTATCTGCTGCTGGATGATTTTGCAAAGGCCCTGTCTATTCCCAACCATGTGGTGATGACTGAAATTCTGCCGGTACGGGAAGAGAATATCTATGGCATCCACACCAGCGATTTGGCGGCAAAGGTGCCGGGTAGCTGTTGGTTCGATTCTTTTGAGAAGATCGCGGACTATGTAATGGAAAAGGCACAGCCAGGGGATTTGATTCTCACCCTGGGCGGCGGCGACATTTACAAGTGCGCCAATTTGATTGTAAACCGCTATAAAGCCCAGGACTAAAGCCAAAAATTTTAGGGTCGCTCGCTGGTGTCGGGCGACCAGACTAAAACAAAAGCCAGTAAACAGTTTTGCTGTTTATTATATAGAAAGAAAAGAAACACAAAGGCCGGTGAAAATCGGCCGGGACAAAACGGAGGAATCTATGAGCGGATACTTTGGAGTAGCTTCGAAAAACGACTGCATGTTTGACCTGTTCTTCGGCACCGACTACCATTCCCATCTGGGAACCCGCCGGGCCGGATTGGCAGTGTACAGCAGGGAGGAGGGCTTCAACCGGGCGATACATAATATCGAGAACGCCCCCTTCCGCACCAAGTTCGACAAGGACTTCTGCGAAATGCACGGCAACCTGGGCATCGGCTGCATCTCTGACTATGAGCCTCAGCCTTTGATCGTGCACTCTCACCACGGTACCTACGCCATCTCTACGGTGGGAAAAATCAACAATCTGGAAGAGATCGTGAAGCAGATCTTTACCACTGGCCACGCCCATTTTCTGGAGATGAGCGGCGGCGACATCAACGCCACCGAGCTGGTTGCCGCTATTATCAACCAAAAGGACAACCTCATTGAGGGCATCCAGTATGCCCAGGAGATCATTGACGGTTCCATGACCATGCTGCTGCTCACTCCCAAGGGGATTCTGGCAGCTCGTGACAAACTGGGCCGCACCCCGGTATGCGTGGGCAAAAAAGAGGGCAGCTACTGCATTTCCTTTGAGAACTTTGCTTACCTGAATCTGGAATACACCCACGAAAGAGAACTGGGCCCCGGCGAGATCGCCATGATTACCCCCGAAGGGGTGGTCACGCTGGTACAGCCCGGCAAGGATATGAAGATCTGTACCTTCCTGTGGGTCTACTATGGGTATCCGTCCTCCTCTTATGAGGGCGTGAGCGTGGAACAGATGCGTTACAACTGCGGCGCTCTGCTGGCCAAACGGGATGACGCCCATCCCGATACCGTTGCCGGTGTGCCGGATTCCGGTATTGCCCATGCCGTGGGATATTCCAACGCTTCCGGGATCCCCTTTACCCGGCCGTTTATCAAGTACACCCCCACCTGGCCCCGTTCCTTTATGCCCACCGTGCAGAGCCGCCGGGACCTGATTGCCAAAATGAAGCTGATTCCTGTCCATGAGCTTATTGATGGAAAGAGCCTGCTGCTCATCGATGACTCCATTGTTCGCGGCACCCAGCTGGGTGAAACTACCCAGTTCTTGTACAACAGCGGTGCAAAAGAGGTTCACGTGCGCCCCGCCTGCCCGCCCCTGCTGTATGGCTGCAAATACCTGAACTTCTCCCGCTCCACTTCTGAGATGGACCTGATTACCCGCCGGGTCATTAAAGAAATGACCGGCAGTGAAGAGGTGGACCTCACCCCCTATGCCGACCCGGAGAGCCAGGAATACAAGGAGATGCTGGAGCGCATCCGCCAGAAGCTCCACTTTACCTCCCTGCGGTATCACCGTCTGGACGACCTGATGGAGTCCGTAGGCATTGATCGCTGCAAGCTGTGCACCTATTGCTGGGACGGAAAAGAATAATTTCCCCATAAATAACTCTGCCTGCCCTGTTGGAGAAATCCTACAGGACAGGCAGTTTTTGCTTCTTACATAAATGACTTTATAAAACAGAAAGCCCCGACGCAGAAGATTTCTCTTCCACATCGGAGCCTCTGCTTTATTTGGATAAAGCTTCCCGGGAATTCACCGAATCCCCTTCCTGCTTTTCTTCTTTTGGCTTTTTCTCCTGATAAGGGTAGATGCCTTTTTTTACCACCATGCCCTCATACTTGAGCTTGAACTGCACCCGGCCCACAAACCGGTGGTGGCAGGCACGGCATTCAAAGGGAGCCCGAAAGCTCTTGTTCCGAAGGCTCCAGGGTTCCAAACGGCGGGCCACTCTACCGCATTGCTCACAGCGGAACAGTAAATCAGAGCGCCGAATGCTGGGATGATGCAGGTCGCTGATAATTACCGTTTTAAAGAGCATCCGGTCGTAGAACTCCTGTCGCCGGGCATCCTGCATAAACTGGGAAAGCCGCTCAGGGTCATACAGCTTTTGCAGGCATTTGAGGGAAAGAAGGCTGTCATCCAGGGCCCGATGGTGGTCCATCCCCTCCTCGTCGATCTGCAACAGCTGTGCCGCAGTGGAAAGGCCCATTTGCTGGGTGTTTCCATACTCCATCACGCTCTCGCAATACTTTTGCAGATCCACATAATAGGTCAAGAAGGGAATCTTCTCCGTGCCGCAGAAATAACGGTAGTTTTCAATGAGGGTGAGGATATCAGAGGTGCCCCAGGTAAGGAGCACCGCCTCCCCCATCCACTTGCGGAACCGACTCTGCACCTGCATAAACTGCATTCCGCCCGCCAATTCCTCATTGGTGATGCTGGTGAGGGTCTTTACCTTTCCGCTGATCTTCTTCCCCACCTGCGGGCGTACCAAGAAAGAAAAGGTATCCATACTATGCAGGGAGCTGTCAAACTTCACCGCGCCAAACTCGATGATCTCATTGATAAACCCCTGTTTTCTCCGGCTATAGGTGCCGTTCCATTCTAAATCCAGGATCACATACTCCATTTCAGGACTCCAAACCGTACCTTATTTTTTTCGGCTGGCCTGCTTCATCCGCATTTCCTTGCTGAGGATTCGCTTGCGCATACGGATGTTTTTGGGGGTAACCTCTACCAGCTCGTCATCTGCGATAAATTCCAGGGACTGTTCCAGGCTGAGGATGGTGGGCGGGGTCAGCTTCAAAGCTTCGTCGGAGCCGGCTGCCCGGGTGTTGGTAACGTGCTTCTTCTTGCACACATTCACCACGATATCCTCATTTTTGGGGCTTGCTCCCACGATCATGCCCTCATAGACCTCCACGCCAGGCCCAATAAACATGCGGCCCCGATCCTGGGCAGCAAACAGGCCATAACCGGTGGATTCGCCGGTCTCGTGGGCAATGAGGGAACCCTGCTGGCGCTGGATGATATCCCCTTTATAGGGCTCGTAACTGTCAAACACATGGTTCATAATGCCGTTGCCGTTGGTATCGGACATAAACTCGGCGCGATACCCCATCAGCCCTCTGGCCGGGATCTTGAACTCCAGATGGGTCATGCCGGTATCGCGGGTGCCCATGTTGACGATCTCCGCCTTACGGGAACCCAGCTTCTCCATGACGGCGCCCACATAGTTATCCGGCACCTCGATCATCAAAAGCTCGATAGGCTCGCACTTTTTGCCGTCGATCTCCTTATAAATAACCGTGGGGCGGGAAACCTGGAACTCATAGTTCTGGCGGCGCATCTGCTCGATGAGGATGGACAGATGCAGCTCACCGCGTCCGGACACCTTAAAGGTATCGGCGGAATCTGTCTCCTCCACCCGCATGGCCACATTGGTCTCCACCTCTTTAAACAGGCGGTCGCGGATATTCCGGGAGGTAACATATTTGCCTTCACGTCCGGCAAAGGGGCTATTGTTGACCATGAACATCATGGACACGGTGGGTTCGTCAATCTTGACGAAGGGCAGCGGCTCCACACAGTCGGGGCTGCAGGCGGTCTCGCCAATATTCAGGTCGGTAATGCCGGACACCGCCACGATATCGCCCAGCTGGGCACTCTGCGCCTCTACGCGCTTGAGGCCTTCAAACTGATAGAGCTTGGAGATCTTTACATTTTTGGTGGTGCCGTCCCGATGGCACAGCACCATGTTGTCGTTTACCTTAATGGAGCCGCGCTCCACACGCCCGATACCGATACGGCCCACATACTCGTCGTAGTCGATATTGGAGAACAACACCTGGGCCGGGCCGTTCATCTCGCCGGTGGGGGCAGGCACTTCCCGAAGGATAGCCTCAAACAAGGGGGTCATATCTTTACCCGGAACATCGGGATCTGTGGTAGCATAACCATCACGGCCCGAAGCATACACCACCGGGAATTCCAGCTGGTCCTCATTGGCTCCTAATTCAATAAACAGGTCCAGCACCTCGTCCACCACTTCTGCGGGGCGTGCGCCGGGACGGTCGATCTTGTTCACCACAACTACCGGCTTTTTGCCAAGGCCCAAGGCCTTTTTCAGCACAAACCGGGTCTGGGGCATACAGCCCTCAAAAGCATCTACCAGCAGCAGCACGCCGTCCACCATCATCAAAATGCGCTCTACCTCGCCGCCAAAATCGGCATGGCCGGGAGTATCCACAATATTGATCTTGGTGTCGTTATACATAACTGCCGTATTTTTTGATAAAATGGTAATGCCACGCTCCCGTTCCAAGTCACCGGAGTCCATCACACGCTCTGCCACGGTCTCGTTTTGGCGGAAAATACCGCTTTGACGAAGCAGCTGATCCACCAGTGTGGTTTTGCCATGGTCAACGTGGGCGATAATAGCAACATTGCGCAGATCGGTTCTTGTATCCATATCTTTCTTTACCTCGCTTCAGGTGCCGCGGAAGGCCGGCCCCGCTAATAATTCTTCCTAACGCTTTCATTTTACTTCCGCTATTTTCACAAACTGCAAACAGAGTATAGTATACCACTTTTTTACCTGTTTGTGAAGATTTTGAGGGTGATTCCCGCCGCAGAAAACCAAACAAAAAAGCGCCTTTTCTCTCCCTCTGGTTTTGTGGACAATGGCAGGAAAGATTTTCTTAAAAACACGGTAAATACAAAAAAACTCCACACGCTTATGGCGTGTGGAGAAAAAATGGAGCGGACGACGAGGCTCGAACTCGCTACCTCCACCTTGGCAAGGTGGCGCTCTACCAGATGAGCTACGTCCGCGGAACGAGTGTTATTATAACGGATCATGACGAAATTGTCAATACCCTATTTGCTATTTTTTTCAATTTATTTTTTACCAGCTGCTGTGCCTACTGAAATCGAACAATCGACGCTAAAAACCCACGAGATGATGAAATATACTTGTGCAAAAAGCACACGCTTCCCACTGTTCCTTTAAAGCGCAGATTATAATAAATCTATTCAGTATTTGTCCCAGCCGTCAAATTAGTTGACGCTGCTTTGGGAATATCAGGAGGAAAGAAAAGAATGCCGCATCGAAAACAAGGAGATAAGCTTCGGGATATTCGGGAACGCTCCGGCTTTACCCAGCAGCAAGTGGCTGCTGCATTGAATATCGACCGTTCCAGTTATGCTTCCTATGAGATCGGGAGGAGCCAGCCAAGTCCATCCACACTGGTGATCTTGGCCAAGCTTTTCAAGACTCCCATGGAAGAATTGCTGGATGACGAATTAGCCACCACCTATGTACAGGATATTGGGCGCGAAAAATTCACTTCCGGCTCGGAGCCTTATGTGGGCAACGCTTCCCGGTATCTCTCAAATCTATCCCGCTCGGCTCATGTGTACGATCTTTCCAAGGACGAACATGCCTTATTATGTTTATACCGTGCTGCCGACAAAAATCTGCGCCGGGAAATGATCGACCGGATGGCGGAAATGCTTCATGGAGAAGAAAAAAGACAGGAGGAATGAGTTTTAGCAAGTTCCTTTTCATTTTCGCGCCATTGTGGTATACTATGATTATATTGCTGCTTCTAACAGCACCACAAATGGATGGAGGAGGACGCTTGTGGAAAACGATACCTTTATGGGCGGTGTAGGGCCCGGCGGCCTGCGCACAAAAAACGACATCCGGGTTCTGCTCTGCTATCTGCTGGACAGCGCCGCAGCTCCTTTGCGTCAAGAGGATATCCTCTCGATTTTACAGGAGTATTCTTTGGCAAATTACTTTGAAATCATGGATGCCCTTTCTTACCTTATGGAAAAGGGTCTGGTTTCTTCTGTGCCAAATGCACCCGGGTTTGTGGTCATCCAGCCCGGAGGGCGGGAAATTGCCTCCCAGCTGGACGGGACGCTCCCCCTTGCCATCCGGGAAAAAACGGTGGCGGCTGCCGCCAACCTTTTGGCTCGGGCGCGCCGCGAACAGGAAAACCGAGTAGAAATCAAAAAAAACGAGAAGGGCTACTCTGTCACCTGCCATGTTTCCGATGGGGAGATGGATCTGATGGCCTTTACATTATATGCCCCTGATCTGCATCAGGCTCGAATGATAAAGCGGAATTTTCACCGAAATCCCGACATCATCTACCAAGTCATGTTAGCTGCCGTTACCGGCAGCCGGGATTTGGCTGCAGACGCCCTACGCCATATCACATCCTGACTTTTTTAACAGGTATTTTTCAATCGCCAGTGCGGCGCCGTCTTCTTCACAAGAGGCGGTGACTGCTCCGGCGATTTTTTTGATTTCTGGGGTAGCGTTTCCCATAGCGATAGAAAGTCCCGCATACTCCAGCATTTCCCGGTCATTGCCATTATCCCCGATAGCGGCGGTGTGTTCCCGGTCAATCCCCAAAATCTGACACAAAGCGGCAAGCCCATTCCCCTTATGGCAGCCTGCGGCATTGATCTCCAGATTATCAAACACCGAGGAAACCAGATTCAGACCCTCCTGCTGCAAAAGAAGCCGACGAAGTTCTTGCCGCAGTCCTTCGGGCACATAGGGAAGGTTGATCTTTTCCGGGCAGACCTGCCCTTCTTTTATGTATTCCCGCAAGCTTCGCACCTGTAAATAATTCTTTTTGAGGTATATCCCCTTATGTTCCGGAAAGCCATATACCTCAAAAGCTCGGGCAGGGTCACCCTGGCGGACAACAGGCCGCCCTTCTGCATAAATTTCTACATATACCGGAAATTCCCGGAGAAGATCCAAGATGTCTATGGCCTGCTGCCAAGGAAGCAAGCAGGAATACAGCCTTTTTTCAGAGAGGATATCATATACTGCCGCCCCATTGGAGGTAACGGCATACCGGATAAAAGGGAGATCTGTTAGGCTTTTTGGCAGGAATCCCAATAGCCTTCCTGTGGTGGGAACCAGCTCGATCCCCCGGGCGGCAGCTTCTTGACAGGCTGCAATAGTCCTTGGAGAAAGAGAACCATCCTTTTGCAGCATGGTACCGTCCAGATCAAAGGCAAAAAGTGTATAATCTCTCAAAACACACCCTCCATTTCCGTTTTTCATCGTATCGATTATATCATATTCTGCGGCTCTTTCCATACCCTCCTGCAAAACCCGTCGAATTTTTACAGATTTTGTCTCTACAGGATAAATTCAAAGAAAACAGAGACAGGACGGAAAAAATATGCTATAATAGTGCATATGGTTTGCAGGATCATAAAAAAAGGGACACCGGAAACCCCGGTATCCCTCTTCCCTGTTTATCGGCTGCAGAAGGTGCTGCACTCGGTACCGCTGTTGCCCGTACAGGCTACGCAGATGCTCTGGGCGCCGCACTTGCCCTGGGTATTGTGGCAGCATTTATGGGCATCGCACTGGACGGAAGTAGCACTGGAGGCGCAAGCTCCCGCACAGTTGGACGGAGCCGCACCCTGGCGCTTCTGATAGGAAGCACAGTTGGCGCCGGAACCTACGTGGATGCCTTGCAGGCTGCAGCAGCCCATTTGATAGTGAGCGCAGGAAGTTACCTTACATTCCAGATTTGTCATTTGATCCCATCCTTTCCTTAGTTAGAAACGATCCAGAGAATTTTAAGAAGAACCTTTCTTCTCCGGATTATATTTCCCTCTGTTCAGGCGTTTATGCGCTTTGAATGGTATTTTTATGATAAATAAAGTACAGGAGGTCATCGTATATGAATTTTAAGATCATTGGAACCGGAAGTGCCCGTCCCGCCTGTGTGAAAACCAACGACGATCTGGCGGAGTTCTTGGATACTTCCGACGAGTGGATCCGTACCCGTACCGGCATTGAGGAACGCCATGTTATGCAGGATGGGGAATCTATCTCCCAGCTTGCCACGCAGGCCGCGCAGGCTGCTTTGAAAAACGCCGGCACCGACCCCAAGGAACTGGATTTTATTATCTGCTCCACTATCCGCGGGGATTATATCACCCCCTCTATGGCCTGCATCGTTGCCCGGAATTTAGGTGTGCAGTGCATGGCTTTTGATATGAACGCTGCCTGTTCCGGCTTTATTTATGCTTTGGACTGCGCCACGGGTTATTTCGAGCGTGGCCGGGCACAAAAGGGACTGATCGTTTCCGCAGAAGCCATGTCCAAAATGGTGGACTGGCAAGACCGCGCCACTTGTGTCCTCTTTGGCGATGCCGCCGGCGCTGTCGTGCTGGAAAAAGGCGAAAACCTGTTGGCCTCCAAGCTTGCCTCTGATGGAAATGTGGAAGTGCTGAATATCCCCCATGTGTATGGTAACTCCCCCTTCAGTTCTGATGAACACAAACCTTCCTACCTGTTTATGGATGGCCATGGGGTTTACAAATTCGCTGTGAACGCTATGGCTACCGGCCTTGCTGAGACCATTGCCGCTGCCGGTTTAAAGCAGGATGAAGTGGACCATGTGCTGCCCCACCAAGCAAATATGCGCATCATTCAAGCTGCCATGAAGAAGCTGGACATTCCCGAGGATCGGTATCGCACCAATATCGCCCATTACGGCAACACCTCCTCCGCTTGTATCCCGGTGCTGCTGGATGAACTGAATCAGGCTGGGATGTTAAAGCGAGGGCAGATTCTGGCTTTAACGGCCTTTGGCGGCGGTTTGACCACTGGCGCTATGGTGATTCGCTGGTAAAATCTCCTCCTGCTTTTTTTGAAAAATTCCTTAAAAGTGATAATATGGCCCTTTTTTCATAAACAAAACCGCAGTATTCTTAAAAAAAACTTGAAAAAAAAGTAAAAAAACGGTATTGTATTAAGGATATGGAGATGATGTCTGTGAAATCATGCGGAGGAATGGTTTTGCGGACATCCTTTGTCTGTTGAAACTTTGACCTTCAAAATAAATTGTAAGGTCTTTCTAAAAAAGGAGTGTTTCCAATATGATCCATACACCCATCTGCGAGATGCTGGGCATCCAGTATCCCATTTTTCAAGGCGGCATGGCATGGGTAGCCGATGCCAGTCTGGCTTCTGCCGTTTCCAACGGCGGCGGTTTGGGCATTATCGCTGCCATGAACTCCAACGGTGAGCAGCTGCGGGCTGAGATCCGCAAGTGCCGCGAAATGACGGACAAGCCCTTTGGCGTGAACATCATGCTCATGAGCCCCTTTGTGGAAGAGACTGCCAAGGTAGTGATCGAAGAAAAAGTACCGGTCATCACCACCGGCGCCGGTAACCCCAGCCGCTACATGGAAGGCTGGCTGGCAGCAGGCATTAAGGTCATCCCCGTGGTAGCTTCTACCGGTGTTGCTCGGATGGTGGAAAAGCACGGTGCTGCCGCAGTCATTGCAGAAGGCGGCGAAAGCGGCGGACATATTGGTGAGATGTCCACCATGCCGCTGGTCCCCCAGGTGTGCGACGCAGTCTCCATTCCCGTGCTGGCAGCCGGCGGCATTGCAGACGGCCGCGGTATTGCCGCTTCTCTGATGCTGGGCGCTGTGGGCGTGCAGGTTGGCACCCGTTTTCTGGTTGCCAAGGAGTGCACCATCAGCCAGGTGTATAAGGATAAGGTTCTCAAGGCCAAGGATACCGATACCATTGTGACCGGTAAGCGTCTGGGCCACCCCATGCGTTCTTTGAAGAATCCCTTCTCCAGAGAATTTGCCAAGCTGGAGTATGACACCTCCATCACCGCAGAGGAACTGGAAAAAATGGGCCTGGGCGCACTGCGCCGTGCTGCCCGTGAGGGCGACGCCAAGGGCGGCACCTTCCTGGCCGGACAGGTATCCGGTATGATTAAAGCGGAACAGCCTGCTGCAGAGATCATCACAGAGATGTTCTCCGAGGCGGAAGAAATCCTGAAAGGAGCTGCAAAATGGGTAAAGTAGCATTTCTTTTCAGCGGCCAGGGCGCACAGTATCCCGGCATGGGCAAATCCCTGTGCGATGCCAGCGCCGCTGCCAGATATACCTTTGAACAGGCGGACGCTGTCCGCCCTAACACCTCCAAGCAGTGCTTTGAGGGCACCAAGGAGGAGCTGAGCCAGACCATCAACACGCAGCCCTGTTTGTACTGTGTGGATCTGGCAGCTGCCGAAGCTCTGCGGGACGAGGGGATTGTGCCCGACGCTGTAGCAGGCTTCTCTCTGGGTGAGATTGCCGCTTTGACCTTTGCTGGTGTGTTTTCCCGTAAAGACGGTTTCTCCTTTGTATGCAAGCGCGGCGAGCACATGAGCGAGGCCACCCAGAAAACCGGCGGCAGCATGGCCGCTGTGCTGAAGCTCACCAACGAAAAGGTGAACGAACTGGCTTCTAAGTATGACAAGGTATTCCCCGTAAACTACAACTGCCCCGGTCAGGTTTCGGTGGCCGGCGAAAAAGAGCAGCTGGACGCTTTCTGCGCAGACTGCAAAGAGGCTGGCGCACGGGTGGTTCCCCTGGCGGTGAGCGGCGCGTTCCACTCCCCCTTTATGGATGAAGCTGCTGCCGCTCTGGCAGAGGAGCTGAAATCTGTGAATGTGCAGAAGGCTGGTATCCCGGTGTATTCCAACGCCAGCGCAGAACTGTATCCCGAGGATGCAGAAGGTATCCGGGCTGCTATCGCCACTCAAGTGAATCATCCGGTGCAGTGGCAGGCCATTCTGGAAAAGCTCCACGCTGACGGCTTTGACACCTTTATTGAGTGCGGCGCGGGCAAGACACTGGCCGGGCTGGTAAAGAAAACCCTGAAGGGTGTGGAAATTTACAATGTAGAGGACGCCAACGGCCTGAAGGCTGTTGTGGAAGCCCTGAAAGTATAAATTCAAAAAGGAAGGTATCGTACATATGATGCTCGAAAATAAAGTGGCCGTCGTTACCGGCGGCGCAGCCGGTATCGGCCGTTCCATCGCCCTGACCATGGCAAAAGAGGGCGCTAATATCGCCATTCTGGACGTATGCAAGCCTGAAACCGCCGAGGAAGCCTGCGCTCTCATCGCAGAGACCGGCGTAACGGTAAAGTTCTATCACTGTGATGTTTCCAACTTTGAGCTGGTGGACACCACCATCAAGCAGGTGATCGCCGATCTGGGCGGCGTGGATATTCTGGTGAATAACGCCGGTATCACCCGCGACTCCCTGCTGGTCTCCATGAAGGAAGAGGATTTTGATAAGGTTATCGCCATCAACCTCAAGGGTGTGTTTAACACCATCCATGCTTGCTACCACCACTTTATGCGCAAGCGCAGCGGCCGGATCATCAATATCTCTTCTGTTACCGGCCTGATGGGCAACCCGGGCCAGGCAAACTACACCGCCGCCAAGGCGGGCATTATCGGCCTGACCAAGACCACCGCCAAGGAGCTGGCTTCCCGCGGCGTAACCTGCAACGCCATTGCTCCCGGCTTTATCCAGACCGCTATGACCGATGTCCTGAGCGACAAGGCCAAAGACGCTATGCTGGGCGCTGTTCCCATGAAGCGCATGGGCCAGCCTGAGGATATCGCTAAGACCGCCCTGTATCTGGCCAGCGACCTGTCCTCCTACGTAACAGGCGAGGTCATCCGGGTAGACGGCGGTATGTGCATGTAATTTTAACCGGGTGGGCTTGCCGCCTCCATGGCGCAGGCCCGCTGGTATTTTGATTCTGATATACTATCGGAGGTATTTTTGATGAGACGAGTTGTGATTACCGGAGTTGGCGCCGTTTCCCCCGTCGGCAACACTGCGGAAAAAACCTGGAACAGCCTGATCAACGGCAAAAACGGCATTGGCCCCATTACCCACTTTGATACCAGTGACCCTGCCTGTAAGGTAAAGCTGGCCGCTGAGGTGAAGGATTTTGACCCCAGCCTGTATATGGAAAAGGGAGAAATCCGCAAGACCGACCTGTATGCCCAGTATGCCATGGCTGCTGCCGTACAGGCTATGAAGGACAGCGGCATTGAAGGCAAGGTAGAGCCTGAGCGCTTGGGCGTGTATGTAGGCTCCGGCATCGGCGGCATGAACACCTTTGTGGAAGAGTGCAACAAGCTGGAGACCAGCGGCATGAAGCGCATCTCTCCCTTCTTTATCCCCATGATGATCTCCAATATCGCTTCCGGCAATATTGCCATCCGCTTTAAAGCCGAAGGCCCCTCCATGTGTGTGACCACTGCCTGCGCCACCTCTGCCCATGCGGTGGGCGAGGCCTTCCACACCATCCGTTACGGTTATGCCGACGCGATGATCGCCGGCGGCGCTGAGGCTACCATCAACAAGCTCTCCATTGCTGGCTTTACCAACTGTAAGGCCCTCACCACCGAAGAGGACCCCAACCGTGCTTCCATCCCCTTCGATAAAGAGCGCAGCGGTTTTGTTATGGGCGAAGGCGGCGCTATTCTGGTGCTGGAAGAGTATGAGCACGCAGTGGCTCGCGGCGCCAAGATCTATGCGGAGATCGTGGGCTACGGCAACACCAACGACGCTTACCATATGACCGCTCCCCACCCGGACGCCAAGGGCGCTGCCCAGAGCATTCGTCTGGCAGTGAAAGAGGCCGAAATGCCGGCAGATGCCTGCCTGTACATCAACGCCCACGGCACCAGCACCTCCCTGAATGATAAGACCGAGACTCTGGCCTTTAAGTTGGCATTAGGTGAGGAAGCTGCCCATAAAGCCATGGTCAGCTCCACTAAGAGCATGACCGGCCATATGCTGGGCGCCACCGGCGCACTGGAAGCCATGGCTTGTGCCTATGCCCTGCGGGACGGCATTGTGCCCCCCACCATCAATTATCGTGAAGCAGACCCGGACTGCGATCTGGATTATGTACCCAACGAGGCCCGGAAAGCTGACATCGAATATGCAATTTCTACCAACCTGGGCTTTGGCGGCCACAACGCCTGCCTGGTGCTGAAAAAAATCTAAGAAAGGGTGGGCGTTATGAATCTGGAAGAAATCAAGACTCTGGCCGAAATCATGAGCGAGAACGGCCTGACCACCATTGAGATCATAGAGGGCGAAACCAACATCCGGCTGGAGAAGAACCCTCCGGCTCCTGCCTGTGTGCCTGCGGCTCCCATGCCCATGATGCCCGCCGCACCGGCGCCAGCTGCTCCCGCAGCGGCTGCACCGGCCGAAGCTGCCCCTGCCGCCCCTGCTGCCGGCAATTTTAGCAACCTGACGGAAGTCAAATCCCCTATGGTTGGCGTGTTTTATGATTCTCCCTCCCCGGAGGCCGACCCCTATGTAAAGGTGGGCGACAAGGTGAAAAAGGGCGACGTGCTGTGCATCATCGAAGCTATGAAGCTGCTCAACGAGATCACCGCAGAGCAGGATGGCGAGATCGTGGATATTTGTGCCCATAACGCCGATGTAGTGGAATACGGGCAAACCCTATTCAAGATTTTTTAAGGAAACGAGGAGGAAGCTTTCATGAATCGTGAAGAACTCAAAGGCATCCTGCCTCACCGGGAGCCTATGCTGCTGGTGGACGAGGCAGAACTGGAAGAGGATAATTTGGCTGTTGGCAAATACACCGTTAAGGGGGATGAATTCTTCCTCCAGGGCCATTTCCCCGGAATGCCGGTGATGCCCGGCGTGATCCAGCTGGAAATTATGGCGCAGACCTGCTGTGTGCTGTTAAAGGATGAGGTAGCGGGGAAAAATACTTTCTACACCGGCATTGACAAGGCCCGGTTTAAGAACAAGGTGCTGCCCGGCGATACCTTGGTGATGAAATGCAGCATGATTAAGAGCCGCCCGCCTTTCTATTTTGCCAAGGGCAAGGGCTATGTCAACGGCAAACTGACGGTGAGCGCGGAGCTTTCCTTTGCACTTCTGTAAAGGGAGGCGCTGCGGATGTTTTCAAAAATTCTCATTGCCAACCGGGGCGAAATCGCTGTGCGGATCATCCGCGCCTGTAAGGAAATGGGCATCTCCACCGTGGCGGTGTTCTCCGAAGCGGACCGGGATGCCCTGCACGTGAGCCTTGCAGATGAAAGCGTCTGCATTGGCCCTGCGCCGGTGCAGGAAAGCTATCTGAACATGACAGCCATTATTTCTGCCGCTGTTGCCACTAAGGCCGAGGCCATCCACCCCGGCTATGGTCTGCTTTCGGAAAACGCTCGGTTTGCGGAGCTGTGCCAGCAGTGCCATATTGCCTTTATTGGTCCCAGCGCGGAAGTGATCTCCAAAATGGGCGACAAGGATATTGCCCGTAAGACCATGATGGCCGCTAACGTACCGGTGATCCCTGGCTGCGACGTCATCGAGTCGGTAGAAGAAGCCCATAAAAAGGCGGACGAGATCGGCTATCCCCTTTTGGTAAAGGCCAGAAGCGGAGGCGGCGGACGGGGTATCCGCAAGGTGGAGCGCAGCGAAGATTTTGAGACGGCGTTCCTCACCGCTTCCAGCGAGGCCGAAAAGGCCTTTGGCGACGGCGGCGTGTATATGGAAAAATTCCTCTACCCTGCCAAGCATATCGAAATGCAGCTGCTGTGCGACCAACAGGGCAACGTGGTGGCGTTAGGCGAGCGGGAATGCTCCGTTCAGCGGAAAAACCAGAAGCTTATTGAGGAAAGCCCTGCCAACACTCTGACCCCTGAGACCCGTAAGGAAATGATCGAAGTGGCGGTGCGGGCGGCAAAGGCTGCCAAGTACACCAGCGTGGGCACCATCGAGTTTTTGATGGACAAGGACGGGAAATTCTACTTTATGGAAATGAATACCCGTTTGCAGGTGGAGCACTCCGTCACGGAGATGGTGACCAACGTGGATATTGTCAAATGGCAGATCCGCATTGCAGCAGGCGTGCCTCTCTCCTTTAAACAGGAAGATGTGCGTATTACCGGTCACGCCATTGAATGCCGTATCAATGCCGAAAACCCGGATAAGGATTTCCGTCCCAGCTGCGGTAAGATTACTCTTCTTCATGTGCCCGGTGGCCCGCAGGTCCGGTTCGACACCGCCCTGTATCAGGACTACAGCATTCCTCCTTTTTATGATTCTATGGTGGGCAAGCTCATCGTATGCGCTCAGACCCGGGAGGAAGCTATCCGCAAAATGCAGGCGGCCCTCTGCGAGCTGATTGTAGAAGGTGTGGAGCACAACGCCGAACTCCATATGGAGATCCTCAGCGACCCGGAATTTGCCGGCGACGATTATTATACGAATTACATGGAAAAACGGGAGAAAGCCCGAGATAAGGAGGTCTCCTGATGCTTCCCAAGGATCTATTCAAAAAGCCTATGAACACGCTGGAAAGCGCCTATGAAAAGCTGACCAAGACGGCAGCCCCTGACGTTCCCAGCGAAATGTGTACATCCTGCCCTGGATGCCGGGCCATGCTGTTTACCAGCGACCTGAGCGAGAACGATAATGTGTGTCCCAAATGCGGCCATCATTTCCGCATCAATGCCCGGCAGCGGATCAGCATCATTGCTGATGAAGGCTCCTTCCAGGAACTGAGCGGGGACCTGCGTTCTAAAAATGTGATCGGCTTCCCTAATTACGATAAGAAGCTGAAGCACGCCTATCTGGACAGCGCCGAAAAAGAAGCGGTGGTCTGCGGTACTGCCACCATCGGCGGCTGGCCCTGCTGTCTGTTTGTAATGGAACCCTATTTTATGATGGGCAGCATGGGTACCATTGTGGGTGAGAAGATTACCCGCCTGTTTGAATATGCCACAGAGCACCATCTGCCGGTTGTGGGCTTTACGGTTTCCGGCGGTGCAAGAATGCAGGAAGGAATTCTTTCCTTGATGCAAATGGCCAAAACCAGCGGTGCTGTAAAACGCCACAGCGACGCAGGCGGTCTCTATATTGCCGTCCTCACCGATCCTACCACCGGCGGCGTAACTGCCAGTTTTGCTATGGAGGCAGACATCACTCTGGCGGAACCCAAGGCCCTCATCGGATTTGCCGGCCCTCGGGTCATCGAACAGACCATTCGGCAGAAGCTTCCGGCTGGATTCCAGCGGGCAGAATTCCAAGTGGAAAAGGGTTTTGTGGATGAAGTCGTGCCCCGCAATGAACAGAAAGAATATCTGGCACGGCTGCTTTCCTTCCACGCACCGCAGCCCCAGGCAATGACAGAGGAGGCGGACGCAGAATGATTGAAGCATATGAGCGCGTAATGGCGGCGCGGGCTAAGGACCGTCCCACCAGTATGCGGTTTATTGAGAATATCTTTACCGATTTCACCGAGATGCACGGCGACCGCCGGTTTGGCGACGATAAAGCTATTGTAGCTGGTATTGCCCGGCTGAATGGGATGCCGGTAACGGTCATCGGTTTGGAAAAAGGTGTGGAACTAAAGGAAAAGGTATCCCGGAATTTTGGTTCCGCCCATCCAGAAGGATACCGCAAAGCCTTGCGTCAGATGAAGCTGGCAGAAAAGTTCCACCGCCCGGTGATTTGCTTTGTGGATACCTCCGGCGCCTACTGTGGCATTGCCGCAGAAGAGCGGGGCCAGGGGCAGGCTATCGCTGAGAACTTGATGGAAATGATGACACTGAAAACCCCGGTAGTCTCCATCCTCATTGGCGAAGGCGGCAGCGGCGGCGCACTGGGCCTAGCTGTGGCCGACCAGGTGTGGATGTTGGAAAACTCCGTGTATTCCGTCATCTCCCCCGAGGGTTGCGCCAGCATCCTGTGGAAAGACAGCGGCAAGATGAAGGAAGCTGCAGCCTGCCTGAAGCTCACTGCAGAGGATCTCTTCTCTCTGGGTGTGATCGAGCAGGTGGTTTCTGAACATGACGGCGATTTCGATCAGGTATACGCAGAATTGCGGGAAATGCTGGATAAGGTGATCCACACCAATCTCCAACTTCCTACTGAAGAAATGCTGGAAAATCGATACGCTCGATTCCGCAAAATCGGAACTGCCGGATTATGATACATCATAAAAATCCCCGGAAAGGAAGGCCATAAGGCTCTCTTTTCTGGGGATTTTTCTTTTTAATTCAGGCGCTTTTTTCCGCCTTGGATTTTTTTCTGCCGCTGAATACCAGAATAAACAACAGGGCACCTATGCCCATCAAAACGGGGTAGAAGAGATACGGAAGAAGCTCCAATGGTGTGAGGGCTACCCCCATGGCAGCCGCGCCGGAACAAGCGTACAAAAGCTGCGCCCCATAGGGGATGATCCCCTGCCATACAGACGTAAAGATGTCCAGCAGGGCGGCAGTGCGGCGAGGTGTGATGCCGAACTCATGGGAAATATCCTTTGCAATAGGCCCTGCCATCACGATGGCCACCGTATTATTGGCAGTGGAAATATCCACCAGAGAGCTAAGCAAGGCAATCCCCAGCTGCGCGCCTCGGGGCGTCTTTACGTGGCGGCGGATGGCATACAGGATAAAATCAATTCCCCCATTTGCCTTTACTAATCCGATAACGCCGGCTACTACTATGGAGATCACGGTAATATCGTACATATTTTTAATGCCGCCGCTTCCATCTGGCCCTTGGAACACCACGGTAAAGACTTCCGACCAAGCAATAGAGCCGGTAGTTACCCCTACAATGAGGGACAGCACAATACCGGCGACCAGCACGATAAACACATTCAATCCTGCCAGTGCCCCCACCAGCACCACCAGATAGGGCAGGATTTTCCAAAAATTATAAATCAAGTCCCCTTCGGCCCGATACTCTCCCCCACTTGCCAGAATGAGGAACAGGACAAGAGTGATGATTGCAGCGGGCAAAACGATCTTTAGGTTCTCCCGGAATTTATCCTTCATGTTGCAGCCCTGGGTGCGGGTAGCGGCAATAGTGGTGTCGGAGATCATAGACAGGTTATCTCCGAACATTGCCCCGGAGACTACCGCACCGATGCACAGCGCTGGAGGAATTCCTGTTTTTTGGCTGATTCCCACGGCAATGGGGGCTAAGGCCGCAATGGTTCCCACAGAGGTACCCATGGCAGTAGAAATAAAGCAGCCAATGACGAAAACACCCATCACCGCTACGGAAGGCGGAAGGATGGACAGTCCGAAATTCACGGTGCTTTCCACGCCGCCAGCCGCCTGCACTGCGCCCGAAAATCCGCCTGCCAGCACAAACACCAGGCACATGACCATGACATTCTCATCCCCCATGCTGTGGGTCACATCCGTGAGCTTCTGGTTAAAGCTGCGCTTGGGATTTTGCAGGAACGCTACCACCAAAGCAATGAGGAATCCCACTACGGCGGGCATGGCGTAGAAATCCTGAAACAGGATGCCACTGCCGATAAAAACCACTAAAAACACCCCAATAGGCAAAAGGGCCCCCAATCTTCCCCGGGGCTGCTCTCCGCTTTTTTCCATATTCCTTTCTCTCCTTTGTGATACATGATAGGATCTAGTCTCCTATGGAAAACAGGCGGATGCCTGCTCTTTGCCAAGCATCCGCCTGTGATCTTCATAGATATGTTCTTTTTTATTATCGTACCGAAAAACGGTATACAGTTTGGGAGTGGAAATCCTTCCCCGGCTTCAGATTTTCATAAGGGAAGTTGGCATGGTGCACCGAATCGGGATAATACTGGGTCTCCAGGCAGAAGGAGTTATGATCCGCCATGGGAACCCCATTCTTTCCCAGCACATCACTCGGCATGGTATTGGCAGTGTAAAGCTGCATTCCGGGCAGATCGGTGAAGCATTCCATCACTCTACCGCAGGCAGGCTCCCAGGCCTCTGCCGCCTTACGCATCCCTGTGCCGCTGATAACAAAGTTATGGTCGTATCCGCCGCAAACCTGCATCAGGTGTTCATCACAGAAAATATCCTGGCCAATGGTCTTGGGAGTGCGGAAATCCAGATGGGTACCCGCCACATCCACAAATTCTCCCGTAGGAATCAGGTCATCGGAAACCGCTGTTACTGCATCCGCATTGATCTGCAAAACGGTATCCAAAATCTTATGGGAATGATCGCCGCTGAGATTGAAATAGGCGTGATTGGTCAGATTCAAGGGGGTCTCCGCATCCGTCTTGGCCTGATAATCCAGAATCAAGGAATTATCGGCAGTGAGCACATAGGTCACCGTCAATTCTACGGTACCCGGGAATCCGCTTTCTCCATCGGGGCTTACATAAGTAAAGGTAATGGAGGGCTCATCGCCATCCTTGGTCTCGGCTACATCCCACAGCACATGGGAATATCCTACTTTTCCGCCGTGGAGGCAGTTTTCTCCGTTATTCTTCAGCAAATGGTATTCTTTATCTCCAATGCTGAAGCAAGCGCCGCCAATACGGTTAGCCACCCGGCCAATCAGGCTGCCATGGACGTCCTGCAAATACCCCTCCAAGGTATCATGGCCGATAACCACATCCCCAAACACCCCATTGCGGTCCGGTGTAAGAATCTTTACCAGACGGCACCCAAAGGGGATGACCTCCACTGTAAGGCCTGCGGCGTTTTTCAGGATATATAAATCCACTTCCCGGCCATCAGGCAGTTTTCCGAATGCTTTTTTTTCCATACTCATAACGATTCTTCCTCTCCAGTAATGACCTATGTTTCTTTGTAAGAAAGGCAGCTCCCCGGCATCCCAGTGCCGGGAGGCTGCCTTTTATCTTCATAGTAGATTATTTTCCCAGCAGAGCCGCGCCGATAATACCGGCATCATTCCCTAGCTCTGCACGGCACAGCACCGTCTTCTTGGAGGAATTCATGGAGTACTGCTCCCGCTCTACATATTCACGCAGAGGAGCCAGCAGGGTCTCTCCCTCATTGCAGATACCGCCGCCGATGCAGAGGATATCCGCCTGGAAGGTGTTGATCACGTTCACCAGACCGCATCCCAGATATGCGATATATTCATCCACTACCTGCTTGCCTACCGGGTCGCCTGCGCGCATAGCGTCAAATGCGGTACGGCCGCTTACTCGATCAATATCGCCATCCACCAGCTTCCAGATGGGGCTGTTTTTATCTGCCTTCTCCATGGCTTCCTTGGTGGTGATAATCAGGCCGGTAGCGGAAGCATAGCGCTCCCAGCAGCCTTTACGGCCACAGTTGCACTGACGGCCCTCAAACACGATGACATGGTGGCCCATCTCACCAGCCGCAAAATTGTTGCCGGAATAGATCTTATGGTCGATGATAATGCCGCTGCCTACGCCAGTGCCCAGGGTGATGGCCACTGCGTTATCAGCGCCCTTAAGAGCGCCGGCCTGGTACTCGCCGTATGCTGCCGCGTTGGCGTCGTTTTCGATAATGACCTCTTTGCCGTTAAAGCGCTCCTCCAGCATTTTCTTCACTGGGAAATTGGAGTAACCCAGGTTGTTGGAGAATTCCACAATACCGGTGGCACGGTTGATGGTACCGGGGCAGCCCAGACCGATCCAGGGCAGTTCCTCCAGCGTTACGCCTGCTTTCTCCATGGCTTCAAAAGAAGTTTTGGCCACACAATCACAGAAAACATCTTCGCTGCAGGGAACCGGCGTCTTATTGGAAGCCTTAGCGATCAGCTTGTTGTTTTCGTCCACAATTCCCACGGCGATATTGGTGCCGCCGACATCGATTCCTAAATACTTCATAGTAAACATACTCCTTTTTTGTGAACTCAGGTATTTTCCACGTTTACGGCATACCTGCATGATTCTGTCTACAGTATACCACAACCCGCCAAAAATTGTAAATCCATTTCCGTATAAATTTGTTTTTTTTGTAAAGGTAAATTTATACTTTTAAAGAAATCAGGCCCTTTACTTCTTCTCTGCCTTTTTTCCTCCTCTTTTATCAAAGGAGGGGTTAAAGGCATAGAAATTCCGGCTGTCCAGTTTATCGGTCAAAATGCGCAGCCCTTCGCCAAATCGCTGGTAATGGACGATCTCCCGCTCCCGAAGGAACTTGATGGGGTCCCGCACATCCGGGTCATCGGCATAGCGCAGAATATTGTCGTAGGTCACTCTTGCTTTCTGCTCTGCTGCAATAAGAAAAAAGCAACCCTTAAAAGTTCCAATGAATCTCAAT
>CALWIS010000244.1 GCA_944380795.1 uncultured Clostridia bacterium
CGTATCAGGTCCCGGTCCCGCAGCAAAGGGGCGGTTATCTCCAAAAGGGGCAGCTCCTGGGGAGCGCAGGCTGCTTTGGCAATGGACACCGCCAGGGCGGACACAGCCGCCCGATCCTCCTCCTCAAAGGAGGAGAGCATTTTTCCAATATTGCAGCCCCAGCGCCGGGCTGCTTCTTCCATTTCCCGGGGCGTTACCCGGGGGCACTTTTTTAGCGCTGTCTCTACCGCTTCCTCAAATGAAGGGGGGGTAAGGGTAAAAATCTGCGCCCGGGAGCACACCGTGGGAAGCAGCGCCGACGCAGAGGGGCAGGTGAGGACAAACAGCGCATATTCCGGCGGCTCCTCCAGCACCTTCAACAAAGCGTTTTGGGCCTGCACCGACATGGTATGAGCACCAAAAAGCAAATAGACCCGATGCCGGGCCTCATGGGGCTTTTTATACACATCCGAGCGGATAAACCGGATCTCTTCCACATGGAAGGAACGGGATGCCCCCGTACCCTGAGCCCGGTGAATATCCGGATGGGAGCCGGCGGCTGCCTTGATGCAGCCGGGGCATTTTCCGCAAGGGGCCTCCTCCCCGGCGGAGCATACCGCAGCGGCGGCCAGAATCTCCGCCAACGTATGCTTACCAAGGCCGTCCTCCCCCTGCAAAATAATGGCATGGGGAAGGCGGCCTTGTGTGAACATATTCTCCAGAAGATATTTTATCTCCTGGTTGCCTGCAAAATTTGGGAACCGCATTTACACCTTCTCAAAGCGGTCCACATTCAGGACAAAGATGGTGGAACCGCCCACGGTTACTTCCACCGGGAAAGAGGAGTACATACCCACATCCATGGTGGAGGTGCTGGGGACAATCTGGGTACGGCGGCTGCTCTGCTTGCTGATGATCTCGATGACCTTATCCACCTGGTCATCCTCCACACCGGAGATAAAAGTGGTGTTGCCAGCCATGAGGAAGCCGCCGGTGGTGGCCAGCTTGGTGACGGAATAGCCGTTCTTGGTCAGGGCGGAAGACACCGCGCTGCTGTCATCATTGCTGACTATGGCAAAAATCAATTTCATAGGAATTCCCTCCAGTAACCGCTGCCAAATTTACCGCTCCCACGCGGCATGGCAAAAATGCGGATTTCATTTATGGCTATTTTATCACTTCCGACGAAAAAAAGCTATAGGAAAAACCACTGTTTTGTAATTATTTTTTTGGGTATCCCGGGGAAGGCCGCTCCCCTACACCAGGCCCACCCACCGGGAGAAAGAAGCGATGACAAAGCACAAAAGCATTCCGCAGGCAGTGGGCAGCGCCACGGCCAGCGCCGTCCATTTCCAGCTGCCGGTTTCTTTGCGGATGGTGAGGCAGGTGGTGGAGCAGGGCCAATGGAGCAAGGAAAACACAATGGTACACAATGCCGTGAGCCAGGTCCAGCCGTTTTGTTGGAGCAGCACCCCCAAAGCGGGAAGATCCATCTCCATTAAATACCCTTGGGCCAGATAGGCCATAATGACAATGGGCATAACGATCTCATTGGCGGGAAACCCCAGAATAAACGCCAGGAGGATGACCCCATCCATACCCAAAGCCCTTCCCAGCGGATCTAGAAATCCGGCGCAGAGGGACAATAAACTTTCGCCCCCCACGGTGAGATTAGCCATGAGCCAGATCACCAGCCCGGCAGGGGCCGCCACTGTGACCGCCCTTCCCAAAACAAACAGGGTGCGGTCCAGCACCGAGCGCACCAATACTTGCCCCACCTGGGGGCGGCGGTAGGGAGGCAATTCCAGCACAAAGGAGGAGGGTTCCCCCCGCAAAATGGTGGAGGAAAGAAGCCGGGACACCAAGAAGGTCATCCCCACCCCCAGCAAAATCACCCCAGTGAGCAGCAAAGACGAAAGGGCCTGCCCCCACACCCCCACGGCAGAAGCGGCAAAAAACAGGGTGATAAGGGAAATCATGGTGGGGAACCGGCCATTACAGGGCACAAAGCTGTTGGTCAAAGACGCCACCAGCCGCTCCCGAGGGGAATCAATAATCCGGCAGCCGGTGACCCCCACGGCGTTACAGCCAAAACCCATGCACATGGTGAGGGCCTGTTTGCCGCAGGCCCCGGCTTTTTGGAAGCAGTGGTCCAGGGTAAAGGCCACCCGGGGCAGGTATCCCAAATCCTCCAGCAGGGTGAATAAGGGGAAAAATACCGCCATGGGCGGCAGCATCACCGAAACCACCCAGGACAGCACCCGCCAGACGCCCATGACCAGCAGCTGTTCCAGCCACCCCGGAGCGCCGATGGCCAACAGGCCCACACTCATAGCCTCCCCCAATCGGGAAAACCCCTCCCACAGCCATTGGGACGGTATGTTGGCCCCGGCAATGGTGATCCAGAACACCCCCGCCAACAACAGCAGCATCACGGGGATTCCCGTCCATTTGCCGGTGAGGATATGATCCAGACGTTGGGCGGCGCGGCTGCGGCCCTTGCTTTTACAGGCTGAGCGGCTGATCTGTTCTGCCTGCCGGGCAAGGCCGCTTACTGTCCGGTCGGTGAGGGTTTCGGAGGTGAGGCCGCTTTTTTCCAGCTCCTTTTGGGCCAGGGAAAGGGTCTGCTCCAGCATGGGGCCCTGCCAACGCCACTGCTCCGCCATGGTTTTTTGCAGGGAAGCGTCCCCTTCCAGCAGCCGCATGGAGGCCCACCGAGGAAGGGGCGCACCCTGCTGCCGCAGCACCGGCTCCAGCACCGCCACTGCCCGGCGGGCTTCTTCCGGTACCGGCAAAGACTGGGGCCCCTTTTCCGGCTGGCTGCACACCCGCTCTACAGTTTGGAGCAGCTCTTCCACGCCCCGGCCGTCCCGGGCGGAAACTGCCACCACCGGCACCTTTAAAGCGGCTTCCAGAGCTTGTCGGTCAATATGAATGCCCTTGCGCCCTGCTTCGTCCATCAAATTGACGCAGACCACGGTGCGGGGAGCGATCTCCCGCACCTGCAAGGCCAGATTCAGGCTCCGTTCCAGGCAGGTGGCATCGCACACCACAATGCAGGCGTCGGGGCGACCAAAGCACAAAAAGTCTCGTGCCGTCTCCTCCTCGGCGGAGTGGGCCAGCAGAGAATAGGTGCCGGGGAGGTCCACCAACAGGTATTCCCTCCCGGCAAAGGTACACCGCCCCCGGGCGTTAGTGACGGTTTTTCCCGGCCAGTTGCCGGTGTGCTGGTGCAGCCCTGTGAGACGGTTAAACAGGGTGCTTTTTCCTACATTGGGGTTGCCCGCCAATGCAATCACCCGCCCCGCCGTCACAGAGCCGCCTCCCGCCCAATGGCATGAAGCAGCACCTGCCGGGAATCCTCCCGCCGCAGGGCGAACACCGCCCCCCGTATCTCATAAGCCGCCGGGTCCCCAAAGGGGCTGTGGAGCAGGCACCGCACCGGCGTGCCCTCTGTCAGCCCGATATCCAGCAGCCGGCGGCGTAGGGAACCTGCCGCAAACAATCCCGCCACGCGGCCGGTTTCCCCTTCCCCCAGGCTGCTGAGCAAAAACGGTTCTTTCATTACAACCGCTCCCTCTTTGTAATTTTCAGGAAGGTGGGAGCCTTCCCGTATTCATTCTATGGGGAGAAAGCGGATTGTGTGCGCTTATCCTGCCGAATGGCGCTTTTCCTGTTCCGTTCGATAAGCCAAGGGAGAAACACCAGTGATCTGCCGGAAGATCCGGCTGAAATAGCCAGGGTCATGGTACCCGCAGGCTTCTGCGATAAGGCCCACGGAGTCACTAGAATTTAAAAGCATCTGTCGGGCGTTGGATACCCGGATATGGTTCAAGTATTCGGTAAAGGTCTTCCCGTACATCCGCTTGAACTTGGCGGCAAAATTGCTGTAACTCAGATTGCAGATCTCCAACGCTTGCTCCATAAGGCCGTTTTCGGCATAGTGCTCCGAAAGGTATTGGAGCAAGTAGTTAAACTGCTCCTGCTCCCGGGTGGAAAGAGATACGGAGCTCATGGGAAAGGGCGTGACACTGTCTGCCAGTTCTGATATCAGCTGGCAGATGAGGTTGCGCATCCTAGTTTCAAAGCCGAACCGAGCTGCCTCTTCCTCCGCTATGATTTGGTGGAGATAAACCGCTATTTTTTCGCCGCTGCCAGGGAAGGTAAGGCAGCGGTAACCGCTTTCGGGAAGAAACGGGCGAAAATACCGGCTTTCGGCATCATAGGGGTCCCGGGAAAGGAGCAGGGAAGTATTGAATTTTAGAAGGCTTAAATCACTTCCCTCTGGAGCGGTATTGATAAACTCATGTACTTGCTGGGGGTGGATATAGATCAAATCCCCGGACTGTAAAGTAAGGGAACTCCCTCCGATATTGACTTGCTGCTCTCCGGAGTGAATGAAGATCATCTCGCAGCAAAAGTGCCAGTGGAGAAGAGTCTTATCCATATACCGCTGGTTAAAAGAACGATAGCATTCAATGGGATAATTGGGGAGTTGACGGGTATCCGCAATGTTTTCCATATAAACGGTATGGGCCATGAAAGGTTCTCCTTAAATAGTTTTGTCCAAATTTTAAATAGGGTACTGCATAGAAAAAACGGAAAGAATTGTTATAATAATTATAACACAAACAGGGCTGTTGCGGCCCAAAAATCGTATTGAAAAAGGAATTTCCGACAGAACCGGAAACAGAAAGGGGTTTGCTAAATGGACATCCTTCGTTATCAGAATTTTGAGCCAGACTACCGAAATATAGTAAAAGCCGCCTCCAATGAATGGGTAGACCGTATTCCTTTGTATGAACATATTATTGGACCAAAGGTAATGTATGAAACCACCGGACATCGTCCCTATGAACTGATGGAATCCAATGACCCCGCAGAAATGCGGGAGGGCTTCCGCCAGTACTGGGACTTTTGGAAACAGATGGGTTATGATACCGCTTCTATTGAGTTTTGTATTACTGAAATCCTCTATTCCATGGGCGGCGGTGCTTTGGGCGCACACAAGGAAGGATGTATTAAGGATCGCGATGACTTCGAGCGTTTTCCTTGGGAAGAAATCCCCGTACGCTTTTTTGAAAAATTTGCTCCCCGTCTGCAAATGCTGGCAGAAACCTGTCCGGCTGGTATGAAGGCCATCGGCGGCGTGGGCAACGGCGTGTTTGAGTGCGTGCAGGACTTGGTGGGATATATGGACCTGTGCTTTTTGCGCTCCGATGACGAAGAACTGTACCGCGATCTTTTCAAAAAAATGGGCGATGTACAGTCTGCTATCTGGGAACGCTTTTTGCGGGAATACTCCGATGCCTACTGCGTGCTGCGCTTCGGCGACGATCTGGGCTTTAACACCATGACACTGCTTCCCACTGACGATGTAAAGGACTGTATTCTACCCCAGTACCGCCGTATCACCGACCTGGTACACGCACTCAAACACGCCGTTGCCCACGCCGCCGATGGCCTTCAT
>CALWIS010000245.1 GCA_944380795.1 uncultured Clostridia bacterium
AGGATTGGCTGCGATTTTGCTGTGAGCCCGATGACTTTTACCGTGCTGTTCGAGAGAAAAAGTGCGGCGGCATCTTTACGGTAGAAGGGGCATCGGTGCTGGAAGGAAAGCTGGAAACTTTGGAGGAATTGGCAGAAAACGGAGTAAAGATAATTACCTTAACATGGAATGCCGCTAACGAGATCGGAGGCGGGGTGCAGGAGCCAGGAGGGCTCACCCCCTTTGGGCGGGAAGTTCTGCAAAAAATGGAGGAGCTGCATATTTTGCCGGACGTTTCCCACGCCAGCGAAGCGCTGTTTTGGGATGTGCTGGAACATACACAAGGGCCGGTGCTGGCCACTCATTCCAACGCCAAGGCTTTGTGTTCCCATCCCCGGAATCTGACGGATGAGCAGTTTCTAGCGCTGAAACAGCGGGGTAGACTGGTAGGCCTCAATTTTTATCCGGTTTTTTTGGCAGATTCGGGAAACGCCTCTGCTGTGGATATTTTGCGCCACGCGGAGCACTTTCTTTCCTTAGGTGGGGAGGAGTGCCTTGCTATGGGAA
The DNA here is from genome assembly GCA_944380795.1 of uncultured Clostridia bacterium. Taxonomy (GTDB): domain Bacteria; phylum Bacillota; class Clostridia; order Oscillospirales; family Acutalibacteraceae; genus Heritagella_A. The sequence continues at coordinate 547 of CALWIS010000245.1, forward strand.
GCGATTTTGACGGTGCCGCCATGCCGGAAGGTATCACCGGGATTGAGTCTATAGGGAGTTTAGCAGAGGTTTTTGCTCGCCATGGATACAGTGATACGTTGATTGATCGGATTTTTTACCAAAATTGTTTCCGGTTTTTTGAAAAGTATAGGTAGGATAGGGCAAAATACCTAATTCCTTTGACAACCTGCGCAAACTATAATACAATAAAGGCAAAAGGTTCAAATTCCTTTGGAAAGGGGAATGCAGTTTGAAGTATATATGCACAAGAAACCGCATGGAATCGGTAGAAGCATCCCAGGCCATCGCCCAGGGAATCTCTGCATCCGGCGGCCTGTTTGTTCCAGAAGAGCTCCCAAAGATCTCCCACGCGGAGCTCTGCGCCATGCAGACCATGGATTACCCGCAGCTGGCCCAGCATATCCTGGCAAAATTCCTCACCGACTTTACCCCCGAGGAAATTAAGGAGTGCACCGAGGCGGCATATCGCGCCGATAAATTTTCCGGTGGTCACCCGGCCCCGTTGGTGATGCTGCAAAACGGCGACATCACTCAGTATGCCCTGGAGCTGTGGCACGGCCCCACCTGTGCTTTTAAGGATATGGCCCTCCAGATTTTGCCTCATCTGCTGGTAAAATCTTTGGCGAAAACCACTCCCGGCAAAACGGCTGTGATTTTGGTTGCCACCTCCGGCGATACCGGTAAGGCGGCTCTGGAAGGCTTTAAAGATGTAGACGGCACCCGTGTGCTGGTGTTCTACCCCCAAAACGGCGTGAGCCCCATGCAGAAGCGCCAGATGGTCACCCAGGAAGGCGGCAACGTGGGCGTTTGCGCTATCGAGGGCAACTTTGACGATGCCCAGACAGCGGTAAAGGGAATCTTTACTGATTCTGTTATGCAGCAGACGCTGGCGCAGCACAATATGATGTTCTCCAGCGCCAACTCCATTAACTGGGGACGGCTCCTGCCGCAGATCGTCTATTATTTCTCTGCCTATTGCCAGCTGATGAACAGCGGCGAGATCGATTATGAGGGGGAGAAGGTCAACTTTGTAGTGCCCACCGGCAACTTCGGCAATATTCTTGCTGCATATTACGCCATGAAAATGGGTCTGCCCGTCAATCGCCTGATCTGCGCTTCTAATGAAAACAACGTCCTTACCGATTTCATCCGCACCGGCACTTATAACCGCTGCCGCCCCTTCCACACCACCATTTCCCCTTCCATGGATATTCTGGTGTCCAGCAACCTGGAGCGTCTGTTGTTTGATGTTACCGGCAACGACGCGGAAAAAGTGGCGGGCTGGATGCGCCAGCTCAACGAGACCGGCTCCTATACGGTGGATGCGGAGACCCTGGCCCGGATTCAGTCGGTGTTCTATGCAGGCTGCTGTGATGATGCTGCTACCTGCCAGACCATCCGCAAGATGAAGGAGACCGAAAATTATCTCTGCGATACCCATTCCGCTGTGGCTTTTGCCGTGTACCATGAGTATGTGGCCGAAACCGGGGATAAAGACACCCCCACGGTGGTGGTATCTACTGCCAGCCCCTATAAATTTGCCGCCAGTGTGCTCCAGGCATTGGGCAGCGATTTGTATGCTCAGGACGGCGTTAACGATGAGTTTGAGCATGTTTACCAGCTTTCCGCTCTTACTGGTACCGAGGTGCCGGAACCCATCCGGGCCCTCGCCGGAAAAGCTGTCCGCTTTGAGGATGTGTCCTCTGTAGCGGATATGCGGCAGGCAGTGCTGCGTTTGGCAGGTCTTGCATAATGTCCCTGTTCTGTATTGCCGACCTGCATCTTTCCTTTCACGCCGATAAATCCATGGAGATTTTTCCAGGCTGGAACCAATATACCCAGCGGCTGGCCCAAAACTGGAAGGCTATCGTTTCCCCGGAGGATACGGTGGTGCTGGCCGGGGATATTTCCTGGGCTATGAAGCTGGAGGACGCCAAAGAGGATTTTGCCTATCTCCACGCCCTTCCTGGAAAAAAGCTGATTTTAAAGGGCAACCACGATTATTGGTGGAGCACCCGGGCCAAGATCGAAAAGTTCTGGGCCGAATGCGGCTTTGATGATCTTTTCATGGTTCACAACAGCGCCTGCCCGGTAGGGGAGATCTCTGTCTGTGGCACCCGGGGGTGGCTGTATAATTCCGAAACCGAGCAGGACCGGAAGATCGTCGCCCGGGAAGCTGGCCGGCTCAATGCTTCTTTGGACGAAGCAGAAAAGCAGGGTCTGCGTCCGGTAGTGTTCCTTCACTACCCGCCGGTATACGATAACATGGAGTGCCGGGGAATCCTGGACATTTTGGTAGAGCGGAACATCAAGGACTGCTATTACGGCCATGTCCACGGCACACAAGCGGCCAAAAAAGCGCCGGTAGGGGAGTATCGAGGGGTAAAAATGCACCTGATCTCTGCGGATTACGTAAAATTCGTCCCCACTTTAGTCCGCTGAGAGATCTCTCTCTCAAAATAGGGCGAAAACGGCAGTGTTAGGTATAATAAAAGCTTTTTTTCTCTCAAAAACATCAAAATTCAGGAAAATTTAAAAATAATTTCAGGTTTTGTCTGGAATATTCCGCAAGCCTGTGCTATAATAACCAAGATAATTTGCAAATTTTGCAGGAGGAAGATAAACATGAGTCTGAAATCATCCAATAAGGTTGATACCAACCGCTACGAGCTTACCATTGCAGTACCTGCTGATGAGTTTGAGGATGCGGTTTCCAAGGTATTTAAGAGAGAAAGCAAAAAGATCACGATCCCGGGCTTCCGTAAGGGCAAGGCCCCCCGTGCTTTTATTGAGAAATATTATGGCGAGCAGGTGTTCTATGAGGACGCCATCAACATGGTCTATCCCTCCGCTCTGGAAGGCGCTGTAAAGGAAGCCGGCCTGAGAATGATCGAGGATAAGATCGATTTTGATCTGCTGGAATCCGGCAAGGGCAAGGATCTGGTATTTAAGGTGACCATTACTACTTATCCCGAAACCTCCATCGACGGCTACAAGGGCGTGGAAGTGATCAAGAAGCCCGTAGAAGTGACCGAAGAGGACGTGGACGCTGAGCTGACCAAGGTGCAGGACCGCAACTCCCGTATGGTGACTGTTGAAGATCGTGCTGCTCAGAACGGCGATACCGTGGAGATCGACTTTGACGGCTATGTAGACGGCGTGGCCTTTGAAGGCGGCAAGGCTGAAAACTTCAACCTGACCCTGGGCTCCGGCCAGTTTATCCCCGGCTTTGAGGATCAGGTAGTGGGCCACAACACCGGCGACGAGTTCGACGTGAATGTGACCTTCCCCGAGGAGTATCATGCTGAAGAGCTGAAGGGCAAGCCCGCTGTGTTCAAGATCAAGCTGCACGAGATCAAGGCCAAGGAGCTGCCGGACATCGATGATGACTTCATTAAGGATATCAGCGAGTTCGATACCGTGGAAGCTTACCGCGCCGATGTGAAGGAGAAGCTCACCGTTTCCCGTCAGAAGCAGGCCGACGACGCTGTGGATAACCAGCTCATCGACGCTCTGGTAGAGAAGCTGCAGGGCGAGATTCCCGAGGCTATGTATCAGAACCGCATCAACGACGATATCCGCGAGTTCAGCTATCGTCTGCAGTCCCAGGGTCTGGATCTGAAGACCTACCTGCAGTACACCGGCATGGACGAGCAGGGTATCCGCGATTCCTTCAAGCCCCAGGCTGAGCGTCAGGTAAAGGTTCGTTTGGCTCTGGAGAAGATCGCTGAACTGGAGAACATTGTTCCCACCGACGAGGAGATCGAGGCAGAGTATGCCAAGATGGCCAATGTGTATCAGATGGAAGTGGATCAGATCAAGGGCTTTGTGGCTAAAGAGGATCTGTCTCTGGATATCGCCGTGGAGAAGGCTATGGGCATTGTCCGCGATAACGCTTCCGTCAAGACTGAGGAATAATCTTCCTCAACCTTATAAAATATAGAGAGTAATGGAATAATACTGCCAAACTCTGGCAAAGCTGAATTTGGTGCTGTATTGGTTCCGTCGTGTTTTGCCCGCCGTCACCAAACAGGATGGCGGGCAAAACCAGATTTCGGAGGAATCTTTTTGAGAGGGGCGGAATACACTTCTCAGGATGTTTCCTTGGGAATTTTTCAGCCGAAGGTTTTCGGAAAGGAGATCGAAGATGAGCAGTTTAGTACCTTATGTAATTGAGCAGACCAGCCGTGGGGAGCGTTCCTACGATATTTATTCCCGGCTGCTGAATGACCGGATTATCATGCTCACAGACGAAGTGAACAATGTTACTGCCAGTCTGGTGGTGGCTCAGCTTTTGTATTTGGAAGGCCAGGATCCGGAGAAGGATATCAGCCTGTATATCAATAGCCCCGGCGGTTCTGTAACAGCCGGCCTGTCCATTTACGATACCATGCAGTATATCAAGTGCGATGTTTCCACCATCTGCATGGGCATGGCAGCCAGCATGGGCGCGTTCCTTCTGGCAGCTGGGGCCAAGGGCAAGCGTTTTGCCCTGCCTAACAGCGATATTATGATCCATCAGCCCAGCGGCGGCGCACAGGGCCAGGCAACCGACATCCGGATTCATGCCGACCATATCATTGCCACCAAAAAGCGGCTGAATACTATTTTGGCAGAAAAGACCGGCCAGCCCATTGAAGTGGTGGAGCGGGATACCGAGCGGGATAATTTCCTGACCGCAGAGCAGGCTTTGGAATATGGCCTGATTGACAAAGTAATTTACAACAGATAATTTGGATGGTGATGAAATGGCAAACGATGAGACGCAGGAAAGAGACATTTGCTGTTCCTTTTGCGGAAAGCCTCAAAGCCAAGCGCGTCGCCTGATTGCCGGGCCGGGCGTATATATTTGTGATTCCTGCATTGAGCTGTGCAACTCCATTTTGGAGGAAGAGAGCCGTGCCCTCCCTGCAAAGAGAAACGCCACCGCTTCTCTGGTGCTTCCCAAGCCGGAAGAGATCAAGTCCATGCTCGATGAGTATGTCATCGGGCAGGACCGGGCTAAAATCGCCCTGTCGGTGGCCGTGTATAACCATTATAAGCGGATCTATTATGGTAATGAAGGTGTGGAGATCAACAAGAGCAATGTGCTTTTGCTGGGTCCCACCGGCGTAGGAAAAACCTTCTTGGCCCAAACGCTGGCCCGGATGCTGGACGTTCCCTTCGCCATTGCCGATGCCACGACCCTGACAGAAGCCGGTTATGTGGGCGAGGATGTGGAAAACATTCTGCTCCGGCTGATTCAGGCCGCTGATTTTGACGTAGAGCGCGCAGAGCGCGGTATTATTTATGTGGACGAGATCGATAAGATCGCCAGAAAATCTGAAAATCCCTCCATTACCCGGGATGTCAGCGGCGAAGGCGTGCAACAGGCCCTGCTGAAGATTCTGGAGGGCACTGTGGCAAACGTACCTCCCCAGGGCGGACGTAAGCATCCTCAGCAGGAATTTATTCAGATCAATACCGCCAACATCCTGTTTATTTGCGGCGGTGCCTTTGACGGTTTGGAAAAAGTGGTGGAAAAACGCACCTCTTCTTCCTCCTTGGGTTTTGGTGCAGAAGTGCATAGCCGGAAAGAGCTGGATTCCACTTCCTGGATGGCGGATGTGATTCCCCATGACCTGGTGAAATTCGGCCTGATTCCCGAACTGGTGGGCCGCCTGCCGGTAATCACTGCGCTGGATGGACTGGATAAGGAGGCGCTGGTACGCATCCTGACAGAGCCTAAGAACAGCTTGGTGAGCCAATACCAGAAGCTGTTCCAGCTGGATAAGGTGGATTTGGAATTTACCCATGATGCGCTGGAAGCCATCGCGGAGAAAACGCTGGAACGGAAAACCGGTGCTCGCGGACTGCGCGCGCTGATGGAAGAAATCCTAACGGATTTGATGTTCCATGTACCCAGTGATTATACGATCGAGCGGGTGGTCATTACCGCAGATACCGTAAAAAGCGGGAAAACTCCGGAAATCACGTATAACCCCGACCGCAAGCCGGTAAAGATCAAGATCTCCGGTCCGCAGTCAAAGAATGGCCGCAGAAATTCTGCATCCTGATAGGGAAGGCTGCTGCAAACAGGGGAGCCCTGCTTTGCGGCGGCCTTTTTTCGGGCCTGGGAACGGCAACCCGTTTTTGCTTGAAAAAAGAAAGGACCATAACCATGAGTATTGATGAAAACATACAGGCTGTCGCCTCCAACAGCCAGATTCCCGCTTTGGCGCTGCGGGGGCTGGTGATCTTCCCGGAGATGATGCTGCAATTTGATGTGGGGCGCAAAAAATCCATTGCTTCACTGCAGGCAGCCATGGAGCAGGATCAGCTAGTCTTTCTGGTTGCTCAAAAAGATTTGAGTGAGGATGATCCGGGGGCGGAGGACCTCTACGAAATGGGCGTAGTTGCCCATATCAAGCAGGTGCTGCATCATTCCGAGGACGGTGTACGCATCTATGTAGAAGGCCTATATCGCGCTATGGCGGTGAAAATGGTTCGGCAAGAGCCTTATTTGCTGGCAGAGGTAGAAGAAGCTTTCACAGAGGAGTCCCATCCTTCTCCTCGGTCGGAAGCTCTGATTCGCAGCGCGCAAAATCTGTTTGAAGAATATATCCGTAACTACCGTCATGTGCCTCCCGACATCATCATGCGTGTCATCCAGGAAAAGGACTGCGGCCAATTAGCGGATTTTATCGCCTCCAATATCCCGCTGGACTATGAGCTCAAGCAGGAGATCCTGTCGGAGCTGCATCCTGTCCATCGTTTGCGCCGGCTTACCGAGATCCTTCGGGAAGAGATCAAGATCATGGCCATTGAGGCGGAGATCAACGAAAAAGCCAGAGCACAAATGGACGAGAACCAGCGCAACTATTACCTTCGGGAACAAATGCGCGCCATTTCCGAAGAATTAGGGGAGGATGACAATCCTCAGGAAGAGGCCGAGGATTTCCGCATGCGGATTTTGGCACTGGGTCTGCCGGAACTTCAGCAAGACAAGCTTCTGAAGGAGTGCGACCGGCTGTTTAAAATGCCCTTTGGCTCGCATGAGGCCAGTGTGATTCGCGGGTATCTGGAAACCTGCCTGGAACTGCCTTGGAATACCCTGAGCAAAGAACATATCGATATCCAGAAGGCCCAAAAGGTGCTGGACCGGGACCATTACGGCCTGAAAAAGGTCAAAGACCGTATTTTGGAATCTCTGGCAGTGCGGAAGCTGAGCCAGGAACCCACGGGGCAGATCATTTGTCTGGTGGGACCTCCCGGCGTGGGTAAGACCTCCATTGCCAAATCTATTGCCCGGGCTATTGGGCGTAAATATGTGCGGGTTTCTTTGGGCGGCGTCCGGGATGATTCCGACATTGTGGGACACCGCAAAACCTACATTGGGGCCATGCCGGGCCGTATTATCTCTGCCTTAAAACAGGCCGGTACCCGTAACCCTTTGATCTTGCTGGATGAGATCGACAAGCTGGGCAAAGATATGCGGGGCGATCCTGCTTCCGCGCTGCTGGAGGTGCTGGATTCCGAGCAGAATTCCTCCTTCCACGACCATTATCTGGATATGCCCTTTGATTTGAGCCAGGTGCTGTTTTTGACCACCGCCAACGATGCCTCCACCATCCCCGGCCCGCTGTATGACCGTATGGATGTTATCGAGCTGCCCAGCTATACCCATGAAGAAAAATTCCACATTGCTACGAAGCATTTAATTCCTAAGCAGATCAAAAAACATGGCTTGGATGGCCGCCGTATGAAGATCACTCCCACTGCGGTCCATGAGATCATTGATGGATATACCAAGGAAGCCGGTGTACGTACGCTGGAGCGGACCATTGGCGCGCTGTGCCGCAAGATGGCCAAAGAAGTGGTTACCTATACCGGGGAAGAGCCGTTGAAGATCTCTATCACGCCCGATAAGCTGGAGGGCTATCTGGGACCAAGACGCTTTAAGAAGGATGCTTTGGATAAAGAGGACGAAGTGGGCCTAGTCAACGGTTTGGCTTGGACCAGCGTAGGGGGAGAGATGCTGCCCATCGAGGTAGCGGTGATGGAAGGCACCGGCAAGATCGAGCTCACCGGTTCTTTAGGCGATGTGATGAAGGAATCCGCCCGCACCGCTATCAGCTGCATCCGCTGCCGGGCCAAGGAGCTGGGTATCGCCCCGGACTTTTATCAGAAAAAGGATATTCACATTCATTGCCCAGAGGGGGCTATCCCTAAGGATGGGCCTTCTGCGGGTATCGCCATGGCTACGGCCATTACCTCCGCCCTCACTGGGATCCCAGTGGATCACACGGTGGCTATGACAGGGGAGATCACCCTGCGGGGTCGGGTGCTGGCCATTGGCGGACTGCGAGAAAAGACCATGGCGGCCTATCGCTCCGGCATTAAAACCGTGTTGTTCCCGGCAGAAAACGAGGCGGACCTGGCAGAAGTGGATGATACCGTAAAGGCCCACGTGGAGTTCAAGCCCATGAAACGGGTGGAACAGGTACTGGAAGCCGCGCTGGTGCAGCTTCCTCATCCTATCAAGCCGGTAGAGCCGGAAAGAGGGGAGTCTGCTGGTGAAATGATGCCGCAGCCTGCCGACGCCGGACGCACCGCACAGCCGGTAGCTATGCCGCAGTAAAAAGGGGGAAGGACTAATGAATTTTCAGCAGGTTTCTTTTGAGTCTGCCGCTGGGAAAGCTTCACAGCTTCCCAAATCCGATGTGCCGGAGATCGTTTTTTCTGGTAAATCTAACGTGGGGAAGTCTTCCCTCCTGAATAAACTGGTAAACCGGAAGGCGCTGGCCCGTGTCAGCGCCACGCCGGGAAAAACCGCTACTATCAATTTTTTCCGTTTGCCTGACTGCCGCTTGGTAGATTTGCCGGGTTATGGATACGCTAAGGTTTCCCAATCGGAAAAAAAGCGCTGGGCTGAACTGGTGGAAGGGTATTTCGCTCAAAATCGGAATATCCGACTGGTGGTGCAGCTTTTGGATATGCGCCATGCCCCTACCGAGGATGACCGGGGAATGGTCAATTTCCTTTTGGAAAATGAGATTCCCTTTATCGCGGTATGTACTAAAGCGGATAAGCTGAACAAGACTCAGCGAAACGCCCAGTTTACCTATTACCAGGACATTTTTTCCGAAACGGATATCCAGGTGTTGCCCTTTTCTTCTCAAACTGGAGAGGGTGTAGAGGAATTGCGGCGCTGCATTGAAAAAGCCTGTCTGGCAGATGGTGAAAATGAAAGTTTGGAAATAACGTCAAATATTTGATTTTCTCGCTTTACTTTTTGGTTTTTCTGTGCTACTATTTTATTCAGAAAAAGCAAAGTGCAGCTGCCGAAGAGAAAAATAGTATTTCGGCGATGTTGATTTCGGAGTAAAGGGTGATCAAATTGAATTCAAAATTACAAGATAAAAACATGGATTTTTTGTTCCGCTCTATTTTGTCTTTAAAAACGGTGGACGAGTGCTATAATTTTTTTGAAGACCTCTGCACCGTCCCGGAATTAAAAGCCATGTCCCAACGGCTGGTGGTGGCCCATATGCTCAGTACCAAACGTGTGTATAGCGAGATCGTGGCAGAGACAGGAGCGTCTACCGCCACTATTTCCCGGGTAAACCGCTCCCTGAACTATGGCTGTGATGGGTATGAACTGGTGTTCGGCCGGTTGGAAGAAGAGGACAAAAAGGAGAAACAGGACTGATGGGAGCCTATGGCGCTTTTGCCCAATACTATGACAGCCTGACGAAAAATGTGGAGTATGCTCGGCGGGCCGACTACTTTTGCCAGATTTTGGAGCATTGGAACCATACCCCAGGGCTTACTTTAGATTTGGCCTGCGGTACTGGAAGCTTGACTTTGGAGCTGGCCAAACGAGGCTTTGACGTATATGGGGTAGATGGTTCTATGGAGATGCTGTCGGAAGCCCAGTGGAAAGCGGCGGAAGAAGGGCTTTCTCTGCTGTTTTTGTGCCAGAAAATGCAGAATCTGGATTTGTATGGCACCGTGGATACTGTAGTGTGTATGCTGGACAGCCTGAACCATATTGTTTCCGAAAGGGAACTGGAAAAGGCCTTGCGCAAAGTCTCCTTGTTTATGAACCCGGGGGCTTTGTTTGTGTTTGATGTCAATACCCCTTACAAACACCGAGAAGTATTGGCAAATCAGACCTTCGTCTACGATACAGAAGAGGTGTTCTGCGTGTGGCAGAATACCTTGGAAGAAAAAAACGATGTGGTAAAGATCTCTCTGGACTTTTTCCATCGGGATGGAGCGGTATATACCCGAAGCAGTGAGCATTTTTCGGAGCGCGCCTACCCGTTGGAAACCCTTTCCAAAATGCTGTTGGAGGCTGGGTTAAAGGTCAAGGCCATTTATGGGGATCTTACCTTGGAGCCGCCAAAGCCAGATTGCCAACGAGCGGTTTTTGTAGCGGAAAAAGTATAAAAACAAATGGGAATAAGGGGCCGGTGCCTGAAAATGGTACCGGTCTCTGAATTTTATTTTGAAAGAAAGAGGAAAATCCTATGGATCGAATGATACGCTGTATTACAAGCGACGGTTCTCTCATGGCTGCCGCGGTGGATACAACTGAAATTGCAGCAATTGCGCAAGGATTGCACCATACTAGCGCAACTGCAACGGCGGCTTTAGGCCGGCTGCTCAGCGGTGCTTCTTTAATGGGTGCCATGCTGAAAAAAGAAGATGCTTCCCTGACTATGAAGGTGAACGGGGGAGGCCCTCTGGGAAGCGTGGTGGCCATTGCCGATAGTCACGGCAATGTGCGGGGCTATGTGGAGCATCCTGAAGTGGATTTGCCCCGAAAAGCCAACGGAAAGTTGGATGTAGGCACCGGAGTGGGCCGTGACGGCCTTTTGATGGTTGTCCGGGATCTGGGAGAAGGGGAACCCTATGTGGGCCAGGTGCGCCTTTCTACGGGCGAAATCGCGGAGGATATAACGGCTTACTATGCCATCAGCGAGCAGATCCCCACGGTTTGCGCATTAGGGGTACTGGTGGACAAAGAAAGCCATCTCTCCATGCTTTCCGGCGGCCTGCTCATCCAGGTGCTCCCTGGGGCGGATAACGCCGCGATTGACCGCCTAGAGGAAAATGTGCGCATGCTGGAGCCGGTTACCACTATGTTGGCCAAAGGGATGACCATGGAGGAGATCTGCGCCAAAGCCTTGGCAGGGTTTGAAATGGAGATCCTAGACGAATACCAGGTGAAGTATGTGTGCACTTGCAGCCGGGAGAAGGTGGTTCGTGCTCTTTCTACTTTGCCCAAGAATGAAATCACCTCTCTGGCTGGGGAAGATGGCTATGCAGAAGCTGCCTGCCAGTACTGCGGAAAGAAGTACCGTTTCTCGGTGGAAGAGCTGGAAGAAATCGCCCGCAATGCCGCCGCGAAAAAAAATTAAAAAAATTTTGAAAAAGGTGTTGACATTTGTCTTCAGATGCTGTATTATAAACAACGTCGCTGGTGAGTGCGACACCATCAAATGGGGGCATAGCTCAGCTGGTTAGAGCACCTGCCTTACAAGCAGGGGGTCATAGGTTCGAGTCCTATTGTCCCCACCATTATGATGGCCCGGTAGTTCAGTTGGTTAGAACGCCAGCCTGTCACGCTGGAGGTCGACGGTTCGAGCCCGTTCCGGGTCGCCATATTTGCCTCTGTAGCTCAGTTGGTAGAGCAGGGGACTGAAAATCCCCGTGTCATTGGTTCGATTCCGATCGGAGGCACCAATTATGCGGACGTAGCTCATCTGGTAGAGCGCCACCTTGCCAAGGTGGAGGTAGCGAGTTCGAGCCTCGTCGTCCGCTCCAAATGACGCTTATTCTTACCGATAAGCGTCATTCCTTTATGGCGACATAGCCAAGTGGTAAGGCATGGGTCTGCAAAACCCTGATTCCCCGGTTCAAATCCGGGTGTCACCTCCAAAAAGTCCTGGTTGTTTGCAACCGGGACTTTTTTCTTAGCATCTTGGAGAGGAGAGTTGATGCTGTGCACGAGAAAAACGACCTGCTGCGGGACATTTGC
>CALWIS010000246.1 GCA_944380795.1 uncultured Clostridia bacterium
TGGGAATCAAAAATCAGGGAATCCAAAAATAAGTCCTCCTCGGGGTTCAAATCAAGTTTTACCATTCCGCAATCAGCGGGCGGGTTTTATACCACCACTGCTCGTTGTCCTCCACAAACCGGGTGAGGACTTTGTTGTCGTCCTCCGGCGGGCGGAAGGAGATAAAATCCAGTACCGGACGGGTAAAGGCTTCTCGGGTCTGTTCACAGGGGTTTTCCAGAAACTCCCGGCAGCGGTCCAGTACCCCCTCAGGCTTGTGTTCCAGCCGTTCAATGGTTTTCACTAGGCTTTTGGCGCAGGGGAATAGAACCTCCTGGTCCTCCAGCAAAAGCCGCAGAGTGAAAAAGGCAATGTCGCTGACGGTGCGAGCTTTGAGCAGGGGGTCCTCTCCAATAAAGTTCCAAAAATACCCGGCGTTCAGGCTCAAAGCCGCATAAAAGGAAAGCTGCTTTTCGTCCTTTTCCTGCTTCTGGAAGGTCTGCACCTTCTCCACCAGGGCGGGGATTTCCGGGTCGTTGGTCATCAGACAGCGGCTTTTTACAAAGGAATTCCGGGTGGGTTCACTGCCGTGGTCGGCTGCGGCGGCCAGATAGCCCTTGGTCATGTATTTGATATCAAAGTAGCCGCCTTCATAGTCGCAGTAGCCGGTGATTACCTGGGCCAACTGGTTCTGGGCCTTCAGTTCCTCATAGCGTTCATCGGTGACGATAATCATGGCATCGATGTCGGAATCTGGGCGTTCCAGCCCTTTGGCCACCGAACCGCCGAAGATCACGGCGATGACGCCCGGCTCCTTGGCAAAATACGCTTTCAGGCTCTCCAAAGCCCGTTCATGATGGGGATACATAATAATACAACTCCTTTTTATAACAAAGGCCGCCGCAGGTCTCCCTGGGCGGCCCGTTTTTCTTAGTGAATGGGGGAACCGGCGGGGATCTCGTCCACAAACAGTACCTTTACACCGTCGGGAGTATCTGCCGCCAGAATCATGCCCTGGCTCTCCACGCCGCACAGCTTGGCAGGCTTCAGGTTTGCCACCAGCACAATGTGATGTCCGGTGAGCTCCTCCGGCTTGTACCACTGGGCAATGCCGCTGGCAACCGTGCGCTCGCCTTCTCCGTCGTTAAGGGTCAGCTTTAACAGCTTCTTGGCGCGCTTTACCGGCTCGCAGGCCAGCACTTCCGCTACCCGCAGCTCTACCTTAGCAAAGTCCTCAATGCCGATCATGGCCACCCCTTCCGGGGCTTCCTTCTTCTCGGTGGCTTCCGCCTTGGGGGCAGCTTCTGCCTTGGGCTCCTCTTTTTTCTTCTCCATGGGGTTGGGGATCAGCTTGTTCAGCTCCTCGATCTCCTTATTCACGTCGATACGGGGGAACAGGGTGTCGCCCTTGCGGATCTCGGTGCCCTCGGGGAGTACGCCCCACTTGCCGGCGCTCTCATAAGAAACAGCATCGCCGGAAACCCCCAGCTGCTCCTGGATGCGGGGCGTGGTCTGGGGCATAAAGGGAGCAAGCAGGATGGAGACAATGCGCAGGCTTTCGCACAGGTTGTACATCACCGCCGCCAGACGGGCCTTCTTGGTCTCGTCCTTGCCCAGAGCCCAGGGCATAGTCTCGTCGATATATTTGTTGCTCCGGGCAATGAGTTTCCAAATCTCTGCCAGAGCATTGGAGAACTGATACTTGTCAATGGCTGCATCGCAGCGGTCCCGCAGGGTGGAAGCCATCTCGATGAGCTCGTTGTCCAGAGGTTCGACTTCTCTTTCGGCAGGAATCACGCCGCCGAAATACTTCTGCACCATGGCAGTGGTGCGAGACAAAAGGTTGCCCAGGTCGTTGGCCAAGTCGGAGTTAATGCGGGCAATGAGAGCTTCGTTGGTGAACAGTCCGTCGCTGCCAAAGGGGATCTCCCGGAGCAGGAAATACCGGATGGCGTCTACGCCGTAGCGCTCGCAGAGAATATAGGGGTCCACCACGTTGCCCTTGGACTTGCTCATCTTGGTGCCGTCGCCAAACAGCAGCCAGCCGTGACCATACACCTGCTTGGGCAGGGGCAGGTCCAACGCCATGAGGATGGCGGGCCAGATAATGGTGTGGAACCGGACGATCTCCTTGCCCACAAAGTGGACGTCGGCCGGCCAGTATTTGTTGTAATCAGAAAGGTCGTCACTGCCGTAGCCCAGAGCGGTGATATAGTTGGGCAGTGCGTCTACCCACACATACACCACGTGCTTGTGGTCAAAGTCCACCGGTACGCCCCAGGTAAAGCTGGTGCGGGAAACACACAGGTCGCCCAGCCCCTGCTTGATGAAGTTAATCATCTCGTTTTTGCGGCTTTCCGGCTGGATGAACTCTGGATGCTCCTCATAGAGCTTTAAAATGCGGTCACCGTATTTGGAAAGCCGGAAGAAATAGGCTTCCTCCTCGGCCCACTTTACCTCCCGGCCGCAGTCGGGGCATTTGCCGTCCTTCAGCTGGGTCTCGGTCCAGAAGGCCTCACAGTCAGTGCAGTACCAGCCCTCATACTTGCCCTTGTAGATCTCCCCGCGGTCGTACAACTCTTTAAAAATTTTCTGCACACCCTTGACGTGATAGTCATCAGTGGTGCGGATAAAGCGGTCATTGCTGATATTCAAAAGTTTCCACAGGTTCTGGAAGATGGAAACCACGTGGTCCACATACTCTTTGGGAGAGATTCCCTGGGCCTCGGCCTTTTGCTCGATCTTCAGGCCGTGCTCGTCGGTGCCGGTAAGGAACATGACATCATACCCCTGCATTCGCTTGTAACGGGCGATGGCGTCGCTGGCAACGGTGCAGTAGCTGTGCCCGATATGGGGGTTGCCGGACGGATAATAGATGGGTGTGGTGATGTAAAACGTCTTTTTGTCCATGGATGTTCCCTCCAAGTTGATTTACAGGGTGGCCCCTCACAGGGCCAAAACCCGGATATACTTTTCTATTATAGCATGTTCAGGGAGAAATGCAATCGAAAAAAGCAGGGGAAAGGCCGCCCCCAAAAAAGCTTTTTGATTTGGCGTGCCTTTTCCCCAGCAAGCAAGAGGATATATTAAGCAGGGGGGCTTTTTCTGCCAAAGGATGCGTTTTTCAGGGTAAAATGTTATAAAATTTTAAACTTTGTAAATAATTGACATTTATATTTTAGATTGGTATAATATGGTTATTATAAACAAGGTGGTGTTTCCCATGGTTTCTTTTTTGTTACTGGAAATGTGGGGCAGTCTCCTGCTCCTCCATGGTGAAAAAAGCTTTTTTCGTACGTAATCAAGGAATAAGCGGCGATATAAGTCAGGAGGGATTAATATGAAGTTAAGAAGACAATTTGCTTTACTTATTACGATGGTAATGTTATTTTGCATCCCAGGGAATGTATATGCAGCGGAATATGATGAAGCGGGGCAGCCAATGGAAACCACCGGTATCACCTTCCCAACTGCTGAAGAGATGGAGGAATACTATAATAATCTTAGCGAGGAAGAAAAGCAGCTTATTGCAGAAAAAGAAGCGGAAGCCGCTCGGATTGCGGAAGAATGGGAAACGAACCAACGCATGACCAGGGCTGCTACCAAGATTTCCATACCAGGTAATTTTACCATATATGGCCAAGAAAATAACTATTATTGCGCACCTGCCTGTGTAAAAAGCATTATCCAGTATAAAAAGAACTCTTCCCCTTCACAGAGTACCTTGGCAAATGAGATGGGGACGAATCCTTATTTTGGTACCCCGATGGAAAATATCTCCCCGTGCCTGAGATCCCATACTTCTTATCTTTACGTATTAAACATGAATCCCAGCCAAACGCAGATGCTGAATTATTTATATTCCACCATTGCAGAAAATAAAATGCCTTGTATTATGGGGATTTCCAATTCAGAGGGAATACTTTGGCACTACTCTACCGCTGGTCATGCGCTGGTTGTCAACGCCATATACAGTGATAAATCCCGGGTGCAATTTGCCGACCCATTGGGAGGCCAATACGGTGGCAAATGGTATTATGAAAAGTCAGCAGAGGCAGCAAAACTGGTTTGTATGGGCGTGATTTGGTAATGATTTTCTGGAGGATGCCGGCCAAAGGCAGTCCGGTATTCTTTTTGAAATAGTAAAGGAGGGATTGCCGTGAAGAAATCATATGGAAGGCGATGGGCCAGGCTTGCCTGGTTGCTTTTCAGCCTGGTGCTGCTGGTATTGGGCGGGTGCAGCAAGGAGGAGGGCACTGGAAAAACTGCGCCGCAGGGAATTCAATGGCCCTCTGAGGAGGTCACGTATGCCACAGACTATTTTTATGATTCCCAAGGCGGGCTCACTTTGAAATTGGAGCACAATGGCACTTATCCCGTGCCGGGAGGGATGATTTACTGCAAGCACCCGGAAGATAACCCTTCGGCAATGGAGTTTTACTGGTACGACCAGAATACAAGGACCCATACCCAGCTGGGCTCTGTATCGGATTGGGCGCACAATACCACCGGGCCGGTCTATCAGGATGGGCATCTGTATCTGTTTGTCAGTACCGGGGATTTATCCGGCGATGATCACTGGCTGAAACTCATGGATTTTGATACCCAGCAGAAGACCATGCGGGAACTCTTTTCGGAAAAAGGCGGGTATCCCTATACCCCCATGGCCTGCGACGGGGATCGGATTTTGATGGCGAAGATCCGCATTGAAGGAAGCAGCTATCTGGAGGAATATCAGCTCCAGACCGGGGAACGCAAGACCCTTTGGGAGGCCGATTTTAACGGTGAGGATGGGACGGGGGAAACCCTCCGCCATATAGCCGTTGAGGGCGATACGCTCTTCCTGCTTATACAAGAGAGAGAAAAAGACGGTCCAAGCAGCCTGCGGATCGATCTCTATGACCGGGAGATGAATTTCCTCCGTTCCATTGATATGCCCTTAACCTGCGCGGGCGAAGACCCGGCCTATTCTCCTGTGGCGTGGTTTGTTTTGTCCCAGAATACCATATACTATGAAAACTATGAGGTGGGGCAGTTTTTCGGCAGGATCTCGGGCGGCACGGTAGAAGAGCTGAAGGGCAGCCCAATCGATGACAGCGGCAATTTTGCTATGGCGATTGAAACGGAGCAAAACCGGGATTTCGGTAT
This sequence comes from uncultured Clostridia bacterium, assembly GCA_944380795.1. Classification (GTDB taxonomy): domain Bacteria; phylum Bacillota; class Clostridia; order Oscillospirales; family Acutalibacteraceae; genus Heritagella_A. Next base: position 5,128 of record CALWIS010000246.1, read on the forward strand.
ATTCCTGAAGCGTTACAGCGAAAACCATGAACTATACAAGGTAGACTATGCCACCGGCGCCGTCCAGCGGGCAGAATACCACCCCAAGGAGGAAGGATATGTCATTGACTATATATATCGAGTTGGCGACACCCTATTCATCAGTACAAGCGCTATAGAGGCTGTAGCCCCTGAAAAATTCACGTCCTATACTTATGAAGTTCCTATTTCCGAGTTGGGATTTGAGCCGTACACACCATAAACAGTACAAACTCCATAAAAGGGGAAGCTTCGGCTTCCTTTTTTATTGAGTGGATGGCTCTGCCAATCCTTCCCGGCAGCGCTTGCGGTATTCCGAGGGGGTGCAGCCCACCACCTCCCGGAACCGCTTGGAATAATAGCTAAAATCGTTGAACCCACAGGCAAGGGCTACCCGGCTCACCGGCAGCGCCCCTTGCCGCAGGATTTGGCAGCTTTTTTGGATGCGCACCTGCTGCAAATAGGCAAAGGGGGACATATGGGTGGCGGCAGAAAAGCACCGGCTAAAATGGCTTTCGCTCATGTGGGCCTGCTGGGCCAGTTCCCCCAGGGTGAGGGGGGAGGCGTATTCCCGGTCCATGTACTCCAGGGCCTCCCGGATTTCATCCAGACGGCCTCCTTCCGCCGGGGCGGCGGTGCTTTTCCCATGGGCGCACAGCGTTGCCCACAGCTGGAGCAGTGCGGCTTTTAGCAACAGCTCTTTACAGGGAGGGGCCTCCCGTTCCAGAGTTTCCACCTGTTTGGCGGCTTCCAGCGCCGCTTGCTGCCAGTCTACCGCTGGGGAATATTGCACCGGCAGCTTTAGCCCGCCGTGGAGCACCGGCTCCACATACCGGCGGGAGATCTTGTCGTTGATGCCCTCTCCCAGCATCCGGGGGGAGAACACAATGGCGTAAAAGGCGGCGGGGCCTGCGTCCTCCGGCTTTCCCAGATGAATGCTCCGGGAGGGGATGAACACCCCTTCCCCCGCCGTCAGGGAGTGGGCGGCGCCGTCGATATACACTTGCCCCCGGCCCTGGGTGAGCACCAGAAATTCAAACTCCTCGTGGATATGGGGATACAGCCGAAAGCCCTGAGGTTCCTCCACCCGATGCACCCCCATGGGGAACCCGGGGCTCCCATGCTTTACATCTTCATATAGATACACGGCCGCTCTCCTCCTTTTTGCCAAAAATGATAAAATACTCATAATTTTTGCCGAAATACTCATAGCTTTCCAGCGGATATGCCAATACAATTTTAATATAAAGCAAACCATGCAGAAAGGCAAGGTGTATTTTATGGGTTTTCAAATTAAGGATAGCGCCATCTTATTTGTACGGGCTGGGGAGGCCGTGCGCATTTCTGCCTGCGGGAAAGACAGCATCCGCTTTCAGAGCGCCCCTTCCGGCAAAATTCGGGAGCAGAACTGGAACCTGATGCCCCAAAAGGCAGAGGCCAAGGCATGGATAGAGGAGAACCGGGCCGTGCTGGAGACAGGCTCCATGCGGGCAGAACTGTATGACAACGGCAGAACCGTCTATTACCGGGAGGGCCGCAAGCTGCTGGAGGAGCAGAGCGAGCTGGCCTTTGACGCTTTGTTCCGCCAGTACCGCAACCATGGCAGCGACCTTTGGAGCGCCCGGGTGACCTTTGAACCCAACGAGGACGAGCATTTCTACGGCTTAGGCCACGAAGCCACCAACTGCTTCGATTTAAAGGGCTGCACCAAAGACCTGCGCCATCTCAACGCCCGCTGTGCCATTCCCTTTGTGTATTCCTCTTTGGGATACGGCTTTTTGTGGAACCTGCCCTCCACCGGACGCTGCGAGCTGGGATATAACCGCACCCGCTGGACCAGCGACAGTACCCGGCAGGTGGACTATGTGGTGATAGGCGGTAATCCCCGCCAGGTAGCCGGCACCTTGGCCGACCTCACCGGCCACGCCCCAAAAATGCCGGAATGGGCCACGGGCTTCTGGCAGTGCAAGCTGCGCTACGAGACCCAGGAGGAACTATTGTCGGTTGCCCGCCGGTATCAGGAGTTGGGCATCCATCTTTCCGTCATCGTTATCGACTATTTCCACTGGACGGAGCAGGGCGACTACCGCTTTGACCCCAAATATTGGCCCGACCCCAAAGCTATGGCAGACGAGCTCCACAAAATGGGTATCAAACTCATGGTGTCCATGTGGCCCACCATCAATGAGAACAGCGAAAACTACCGCCATATGCTGGAAAATAATATGCTCATCCGCACCGCCAGCGGCTCCAATCGGGTGTTTGAGTTCTACGGCCCGCAGGCGGAGATCGACCCCACCAACCCCGAAACCCGGGAGTATGTGTGGCAGCGGCTCAAGGAAAACTACATTGACAACGGCGTGGACTGCCTGTGGTTCGACGAGGCGGAGCCGGAGATTCATCCCGAGCACTTCGACAACCTGATTCTCTCCATGGGCAACGGGGACGAGGTAGGGCTGGTTTATCCGTACTATTATTCCCAACTGGTATACGACGGCATGAAGGCCATGGGCCGCGACGACATTGTCACCCTGGCCCGGTGCGCCTATCTGGGCTCCCAGAAGTTCGGCACTTTGGTGTGGTCCGGCGACATCCCCTCCACCTTTAAGAGCCTTATGGAGCAGATTAAATCCGGCCTGAACATGGCTATGTGCGGTATCCCGTGGTGGACCACCGACATCGGCGGCTTCTATGGCGGCGATATTGAATCCGAGGACTTCCGGGAACTCATCGTCCGGTGGTTCCAGTACGGTGTGTTCTGCCCGGTGATGCGTCTCCACGGCAGCCGCAACGGCCACGACCGCACCCGGGACATCATCGAGCCTTCCGGCGGCGATAACGAGATCTGGAGCTTTGGCGACCGCGACTTCCCCATTCTGCGGGATCTCATCTTCCTGCGGGAGCGGCTGCGCCCCTACATCAACCATCATATGGACATTGCCTCGGAAACCGGCGTGCCGGTGATGCGGCCGGTGTTCTTCGATTATCCCGACGACCCGGTGTGCTACGGTCTGGGAGAGGAATACCTCTTTGGCGACGATATTCTTTTTGCGCCTATCGCTCGCCGTGGGCAAACCACACACTCCGTATATCTGCCTGCCGGCGAATGGATCTTTACCCGGGATGGGTCCACGTATCAGGGCGGCGCATGGTATGAGATGACAGCGGAAATCGACGAGTTCATCGCCTTTGTCCGCAAGGGAGCAGAGGTGCTGTCCGCTTTCACCAAAGCATAATCACAATTACCAAATAATACGCAAGGCGAGGGGCCGTAAACCGGCGCCCTCGCCTTTTGTTTGTGCGTGTAAGCTCTGCGTTACGTCAAACCGAATGAGAAGAAAGTTTTTAGGGGAAACCCCAGACGTGGGTTTCCCCTCGAAAACTGTCCACCGGACAGTTTTCTCACTCTTTCCTGCGTTTTGGGAGCATTAAGGGTTCCGCTCTCTGCGGAGAGCGGCCAAAGTGGCGCCGCCCCTTTGGAAACCCCGCGATTTTTTGAAAAAAATCGAGTAAAACTTTTTGCGCAACGAATACACGGTTTTGAGCATTTCTCCCCAAAAGCAAAAAAGTACACACTTCACATGATTTGTGGTATACTGTGGCTGTAACAAAGCAAAAGGATGGATGCTATGCTGTTGGATATTGCCCTCACCCTGGCGGCGGCGCTGCTGGGATGTTTTCTTCTTCTTCGGTGGCTCATGGCCTGTGGGCTGGGGCTTCCCATGGAGGATTCCTTTTTTGCCCTGGAGCCGCGAAAACACCGGATTTCCTCCTATCCGGGGGAAAAAGCCCTGTACCGCAGGGAAAACGCCAAAATCTTTCTCACCGCCCTTGCCTTCCGGCTGGCCATGCTGCTCCTTGGCTATTTAATTTTGCTGCTTGTGGCGGGAGATAGCGAGCCCCGTTCCCTGGAGAGCGCCATGATGAACGGCGACGGCTACCACTATTTACAACTGGTGGAAAAGGGGTATAGCGGCTACACCGAAAACGGGGAGCACCTGTTTTTGGTGTTCTTCCCGTTGTATGTGTGGTTCACCCAGGGGGTCAACCTGCTGGTGGGAAACGCCTTTGTTTCGGGGCTCATGGTGTCGTTTTTGTGCTATAGTGCGGCCTGCGTGTTTGTGTACCGCCTGGCCCGGGAGGAGATGAACCGCCGCAGCGCCCAGCGGGCAGTGGTGTTTTTATCGGTGTTCCCCTTTGCCTTCTTTTTTGGCGGCATGATGACCGAGAGCCTGTTCCTCCTTACCACCTCGGCCTCCCTTTTGTATCTTCGCCGCCACCGGTGGTGGGCTGCCGGGGTGTGGGGTGTGTTGGCCGCCATGACCCGGATGCACGGCATTTTGCTGGCGGGGGCCATTTTGGTGGAACTCTTGGAAAGTCAAAAGGTGTTGGCCCGGGATGGCCGCGGCTGGAAGCAGCGGCTGCTGCCGGTGCTCCGCCGCCTTCCTTGGGCGTTGCTTCCCTTTTTGGGAACCGGTGCCTATCTGCTCCTCAACTATATAGTGGACGGCGACCCCTTTGCCTTTGTCACCCATCAGCAGCACTGGTATCAGGGATTTTTGTGGTTCAGCCAAACGCTGCAATATGTGGGGACAAACGCCTTCTTCTGGGGAGATCTCACCATTCGGGCGGCCGTGTGGCTCCCGCAGCTCATTTTGTTTGTGGTGTTTTTTGGGGTGCTGGCCCTGTGCTGGCGCAGGTTCCCCGCCAGTCTCACGCTGTACGCCTTTTTCTACCTGATTTTAAACTATTCCCTTTCCTGGCTCCTCAGCGGGGGGCGGTATCTTTCCTGTGATATTCCCTTTTTCCTCTTTGCCGCCGCCCTCACCGAAAAGCGCCCCTCTTTAGACCGTGGCGTAGCAGCAGGCATGGCGGTTTTGCTGGGAGTTTATTACTTTGCCTGGCTCAGCGGCGTTGCGATTTACTGATCTTTATACCAGCGGCGAAAAGCTTCGCCGGAATTCCCCCGGGGAGACCCCATACTTTTTCTGAAAAGCGTGGGAGAACACCCGGGGGTTTTCATATCCCACCGCCAAAGCCGTTTCCTGCACCGAATGGTTTTCCAGCAGCAGGCGGCGGGCTTCATACATCCGCATATTCAAAAGATATTGATAAGGGGTCAGGCCCATGGCCCGGGCAAAGGTGCGGATAAAGTGCTCGGGAGTACAGCCAAAATGAGCGCTGATGCCGTTGACGTTCAGTTCACTGCTGCGAAAGTGGGCCCGGATATACGCCGCCGCTTCGCCCATAGGGGCCTGGTGCTGGGGTAGATGACATTGCTGCACATAGTCCCCAAAGGATTCCGCCGCTTTACGGCCATAGTCCGTTTGGGATTTTTCCTGGGTGTGAAGGGTTCGGAGCAGGCTCCAAAACTCCTGTAACGCTTCTTCCTCCTGGGGATTTACGGGGATTACCGAAGGGAAGCCCGCCGGGAAAAAGTCGATGTGGTAATACAAACAGCAAAAGGGTTTCCCCGGGATGGCCACCATGGAATAGGGGGTGGAGGCGGGGAATATGTACATCCTTCCCGGTTCCAAGGTTTGGGCCATACCGTTTTCTTCATAGCGGATTTGCCCGCTCTCCACCAGATATACCCGGGAATACCCAGCCGCCACCGGTTCGTCTACGTGCCAGTCCACCCGCTGGACACCGTACCCTCCTGTTAGAATCATCATAGAGTTCCCTCCTTTTTCCAATATCAATTATTATACCATAATATCATGAAAATCCCGTTACATTTTCAATTTTTTTGCATTACAATAAAAGCATAAAACGTCCCGGTAACTGTCCGGGAAAACTCTGTACCGGGAGGTATCCGTCATGCTCACCCCAACCGAAATCCAGGTGCTCCGCACCCTGGCCCAACAGTATATGGAATACGCTTTGGCTCCCCATCAAAAGGAGCTGCAAACCTTGTGGATTGCCCACAACACTGGCAACAGCCAGCGCCCCATGGTGCTTATCGATCAGATTCCGTGGAACGAGATGGACGTGGACGGTTCCCTCCAGTGCCAGATTCAGGACCCCTATTGGCAGTGGGTGGAATGCAGCCTGCGCCGGAAGTTGTATCAGGCCAAGTATATGCTGGCTGATATGCTGCTTCCCCCCTATATGCTCATCCCCCGTATTTTACAGGACAGAGGCTACCGTGAGTTTGGTGTACAGGTACAGGAAAATATTACCCGTACGGATTCTACCAGCGATGTAGTTTCCCACAGCTATATCGCGCAGTTTGAAACCATGGAGGATTTGGAGAAAATCCGCCCCACCCAGCTGAGAGCCGACAAGGAGGCAGAGGCCGCTGCCATGGACGAGGCCAAACGCATTTTTGACGGCATTGCTCCCGTATATTGGGAAGGTATTTCCCTGCACAGCGGCTTGTGGGATACCATCAGCCAGTGGCAGGGTGTGGAGGAATGCTACTTCCAGCTGCTGGATGAGCCGGAACTGCTCCACGCCATGATGGAGCGTATGACCCAATATACCCTGGACTTGATCCGCCAGGGCAACGAAGACGGCCTGTTCGATACCGCCAGCAGCCTTTGCCACTGCTCCCACACCATTACAAAGCCCTTTGGCTGCGGCATGGAGGACCGTCCCGGTATCTCCCAGAACAGCTGGACATTTGGCTTGGCGCAGCTGTTCACCTCTGTTTCTCCCGAGGTAACAAAGGAGTTTGAGGTACCCTATGTGAGCCGTATTTTTGAGCAGTTTGGGGATGTGTACTACGGCTGCTGCGAAAAGCTGGACGACCGTCTGGATGTATTGGAAGCTCTGCCCAATGTGCGCAAGATCTCCTGTAGTCCTTGGAGTAACCCGGAACATTTTGCTTCGGTACTCAACAAGCGATACATCATGTCCAATAAGCCCAACCCCGCCTTTGTGGGCTGCGGCGATCTGGAAGCTTCCAAACACGAGATGGAAAACGTCATCCAGGCCGCCAAAAAGCACCAAGTGCGGCTGGAAATGATTTTGAAAGATAACAGTACTGTCCATTATCATCCGGAGCGGCTGTGGGAATTCAGCCGTCTGGCGTTGGAACTGGTACAGAAATAAAAAACTGCCCTTTCCTAAAATATAAGGAAAGGGCAGTTTTTACCGTGCCTTTTTTGGAAATCCTCCTGCTACTGCCAAAGCTCCTATGATACACAAGCCCAGCCACAAAAGGATACTGCTTCCCCAGCCGCTAATATCTGCTAAAAAGCCTGAAAGTATCCCAGAAAGTCCCGCTCCCAAATAGGCGCAAAAATTGAACATTCCCGCTACCCCTGAGGAGCGGCCATATACTGAAAGCCGCAGAGGAATATAGGTCAATAGCAGGGCGTTAATTCCATGGAGCAAGGCGGAAATGGTGCCAAAGAACAGCACATCAATCCATACCGATTTTCCCAATACGATGAAGAACAGTAGGCACAGAGCAGCTGTACCTAAAAAAAGAAGGATGCCCGGCTTTTTTTCTCGCCCATAGTATTTTCTCATAAGTCTGCCGGAAACAAGCACTCCCAACAAGCTGAAAACCGGTACCAAAGCTGACGCCGCCGACACCAGCCCCGCCGGGGCATCGTGCAGGCTGGTGAGGATGGTGGGTTCCCACAGGGTGATGCCGTCTTTGATGACCCCTTGGGCAATTGCCGCCACGCAGAAAAACAATAGCCGCTCCCGGCGTATAAGCTGCCAAAGCGTAAGAGGTTCCTCTGGTGCCGCTGTTGGAGTTTCTTCGGCTGCTTCTCCGGAAAAATCCTCTAACCCCACGGTTTGGGGAGAGTCATTCATCCGTATGCAAAACCACAGGGTAAATAGCAGCGTTGCCACGCCGGGAAGGAAAAAAGCACCCCGCCAGCCAGTGATGGTGAGGAGAAGTCCTAGTCCTGCCCAAGAGAGTAGGTATCCGGCAATAGAAGAAATGGAGATAATCACCGCCGGAAGGTTTCGTTCCCCAGGGGCGTACCATACTGCAACTGCCCGGACGATAGGCCCCCAAAGCGTGGAGAGAAACAGGCCGTTGATGAGCCACACGGCAAAGATCACTCCATAATAGGGGAATATCCCTATGAGCAGGTTGCAAAGGGAAGTGCCTAGCAATCCCAATGTCATAAATCGCTTAATGGGCAGTTTATCTCCTAACAGGCCGTTGAGTAGATGCCCTGCCCCATAGCTGATAAAAAAAGCGCTGCCGATCATCCCAGCTTTAGAGGCGCTCCAACCTAATTCCTGTGTCATTTGTGGAAGGGCGATAGATAGGTTGGTGCGACAAAGATAAGAAAGGGCGTACGCGATCCAGCACAGGGCAAGGACACGACGTTGCCAAATTCGCCGCTGCCCAAAAGCTTTTGGTTTCATGGTAATCCCTCCGGTTTGATTTTAAAACCACAAAAAACAACAATTTACAATGTGGTATTATATGTTTTTGCTTTTGGTTTGTCAAGGGAAAAGAAAAAGAAATTTTACGGCGTTTATCCAAATAATAGGCGAAAAGATTTTTTAGATGAATAAATGGAGTGTTACGTTTCAATTTTGTTTTTTGTGGTTTTCTATTGATTTTTGAATTTTACAGCGCTATAATGAAGCCAAAACCACAGAGGAGAGATGCTATGCTGGCAGAAGAGAGATACCGAAAGATTATGGAGATTTTGCGCCGGGACCATACCGTCAAAGTGGGTGCCCTGGCAGAGTTGTTCCGTGTTTCTGCCGAGACGGTGCGTCGGGATCTGGATTATCTGGAGCAGGCGGGATGCCTGAAAAAGGTACATGGCGGGGCAGTGCTGGAGCAGGTGGATACCCACGAGCCGGAATTTCAGGAGCGGGCAGAGCTGCATCACGAAAAAAAATGGGAGCTGGCCCAACTGGCTTGCCGTTTTGTCAAGGAAGAAGATTCCATTGCCTTGGATGCCGGCACCACCAGTCTGGAAATTGCTCGGGTACTAAAACGGGGCTATCATTCCCTTACCATTCTCACAAATTCTATCCCTGTGGTTTGGGAGCTGCTGGATAAACCCTCTTTTACAGTGATTTTAGCAGGAGGTAAGGTGCACGCCGGGGAAAAATCGATTACCGGTGGGGCCTGTGTGGAGCAGCTGCGCCAATATCGGGTGAACCATTATTTCCTAACCCCCAGCGGTGTTTCCCTCCAATCCGGCATTACTTCCTATGGCTTTGGTGAGGTAGAGGTGCAGCGCGCCATGTGCCAGATCGCAGCCCGTACAGTAGCATTTTGCCACAGCGGTTATTTTGACAAGGTATCCCTGATGAAGGTATGCGACCTGATTCGGGTGGAGGGGATCGTCACAGATTCTTCTTTGCCCGAAGAGACCCGGCAGCGCTATGAGGCCGCCGGGGTGACAGTGATTACGCCCAGGGAACCTCAATCATTATCATAAAGGAGACGAGGATATTGAAAAAGAAAATTTTGCTGGACCCTAAGGGGAATTGGTATAAGGCCAACCTCCATTGCCATTGCACTGTTTCCGACGGTGAATGGACCGCAGAGGAGATCAAGGAGAGGTATCAGGAAAAGGGATACTCGGTCATCGCTTATACCGACCACATGGACTATCGGCGGCATACCGACTTGGATGATGAAAGCTTCCTTACCATTGGAGCCTTTGAGGCTAATATCGACGCCCCGGCAGATGAGTATCCTGATTGGAATACCCGTCCGGTGTACCATTTGAATTTTTATGATATCTGCCCCGAAGGACGGGACTGCGCCGCCGTCCCCATGCCGGAGCAGGTATATACTGTGGAAAATGTGAACCAATACATCAAGGCCCGCAAGGACGAGGGGTTTTTGTGCTGCTATAACCATCCTTGGTGGAGTGTGCAGACTTATGAGGATTATATCCCGTTGGAAAACGTGGATTTCTTTGAAATCTACAACCACGGATGTGAGCTGGATGGCTTGTACGGTTATGCTCCGCAGGCTTACGATGAACTGCTGCGCACCGGCCATCGGATGCGCTGCTTTGCCACGGACGATAACCATGACCGCTCTCCACTGGGAGATCCCCGCAACGATTCCTTTGGCGGCTTTACCATGATCCAAGCGCCGGAGCTGCGCTACGACGCCATTATCCAGGCCCTGCAAAACGGCCACACGTATGCCTCTATGGGCCCCCTCATCCACGGCCTGTATATGGAAGAAAATCGGCTGGTCATCGAGTGCAGCCCCGTGGAGAATATCTATCTCATCACCCAGGGACGAGATGGCCAATGGCTCCGGGTACACCCCGGCGAGAGCCTGACTCGGGCAGAATTTCCTTTGACCGGTAACGAGGGCTATGTACGTATTCAGCTTCGGGATGGCCGTGGATTGTATGCCAACACCAACGCCTATGATGTGAAGGAACTGCTCTCTCAGGAATAAATCTGTCTGGAATCGAAAAGGAGAATGACTATGCCCCGCGACAATATCCTGCTTATCACTACCGACCAGCAGCGATTTGACACCATCAATGCCTTGGGAAACCGGAGTATCTTTACCCCTCACCTCAACTACTTGGTGGATTCCGGCATTACCTTTACCCGGTGCTATGCCGATTGCCCACTTTGCATCCCCAGCCGCACCACGATTATGACCGGCTTGCGGGGGTTTGAGAGCGGGGTGGTGTCCAATTCCGCCCACGAGGCCTTTATGATGGATGCCACAGCCCGCCGGGCCACTTTGCCTGCCATGCTCACCGATGCAGGCTATCAGACCAAGGCCATGGGCAAAATGCACTTTGACCCTGCCCGTGCTCACTACGGTTTTGAAAGCATGACGCTTCCTCTGGATTATATGCGCCAATACGATAAACGCCCCTATGGCGCTCGTCCAAAAGTCCATGGTACTGGCGAGTGTGAATTGGAGCCCGCTATTTCTACAGTGGACGTAAAGGACAGCATCACCCAGTGGATCACTGATGGTGCCATTGACTTTATTGAGACCCGTGATCCCCAGCGCCCCTTCTTTATGTGGACCAGCTATACCAAGCCCCACCCACCTTTTGACCCCTGCCGGGATTTTTGGGAGTTGTATGACAAGATCCCCATGCCGGAGGCGGTGTATGGCGACTGGAGCCGGACACTGGAAACCACTCCTCAAGGCTTTTTGATGAACTGCTACGAAAACACCAATATGCACTTTTTCGGCAAGGAGCAGGTAGCGGCGGTGCGCCGGGCTTATTACGCCATGATCTCCCAGGTGGACTACTCCCTTGGCCGGCTGTTCGGCTGCCTGCGGGAAAATGACCTCTTCCAAAACACCTGGATCATCTTTACCGCCGACCACGGCGAGATGCTGGGCGACCACTTTATGAGCCAGAAGAACCTGTTCTTTGAGGGCTCTGCCCATGTGCCGCTTATTATCGTACCGCCCCAGGGTCGGTTTACCGATACCAACCGCCGGGTGAATGTGACTGTCGAAATGGAGGATATTTACCCCACCATTTTAGCCATGGCCGGTATTAAGGCGCCGGAGTTTGCCCAAGGCCACAACCTACTGCAAGAGGTGGAAGAGCGGGTGTTCTTTGGTAACAGCCTGAATCAAAATTTCTGTGTTATGGAGGATAAGTGGAAGCTGGTGTACAGTACTGTGGGAGACCACACCCTGCTCTTTGATCTGAATACCGATCCCATGGAGCAGCATAACCTAGCAAACGACTCGGCTTGTGCCGAAAAGAAGGATCACCTGTGGAATCTGCTGCTGGAGAATACCGCCCGGTATACCCCGGAAACACTGGAGAATGGAAAATTCTGTGCAAAGCCTGCCCCGCAGAGCCATTTGGATGTAAAGCATCACTGGACTGGGTTCCACTACCATGATTACTCGGTGGATGTTTTCCATTGAGCCACTGACCGAAAGGAGAATTACCATGCCCCGCGATAATATCCTGCTTATCACCACCGATCAGCAGCGGTTTGACACCATCAACGCTCTGGGTAACCGGAGCATTTTTACCCCCCATCTCAACTATTTGGTGTCCTCCGGCATTGCCTTTACCCGGTGCTATGCCGACTGCCCCATTTGTGTGCCCAGCCGCACCACGATTATGACCGGCCGCCGAGGGTTTGAAAGCGGCGTAGTTTCCAACAATACCCACGAGGCAGTAATGACTGCCGATTCCAAAGCCCGCACCACCTTGCCTGCTATGCTTACCGATGCAGGTTACCAGACCAAAGCCATGGGCAAAATGCACTTTGAGCCTGCCCGAGCCCATTACGGCTTTGAGGAGATGACGCTTCCCTTGGACTATATGCGCCAGTATGACAAGCAGCCTTATGGTGCCCGTACCAAGGTGCACGGTGCTGGCGAGTGCGAGGCGGACCCTGTACTCTCCACTGTGGATGTAAAGGACAGCATCACCCAATGGATCACCGATGGGGCTATCGACTTTATCGAGACCCGTGACCCTCAGCGCCCTTTCTTTATGTGGACCAGCTATACCAAGCCTCATCCACCTTTTGATCCTTGCCGGGACTTCTGGGAGCTGTATGACAAGATCCCCATGCCCGAAGCTGTGCACGGAGACTGGAGTGCTACTCTGGAAGGGGCTCCCCAGGGAATGTTGGAGGGATGCTACGAAAATACCAACGTCCACTTCTTTGGGCCAGAGCAGCAAGCCGCAAGCCGCCGGGCCTATTATGCTATGATTTCTCAGGTGGACTACTCTTTGGGACGGCTGTTTGGCTGCCTGCGGGAAAACGATCTGTTTAAAAACACCTGGATCATTTTTACCGCCGACCATGGCGAGATGCTGGGCGACCACTTCATGAGCCAGAAAAATGTGTTCTTCGAAGGTTCTGCCCATGTGCCCCTTATTATCGTGCCGCCTCAGGGAAGGTTTGACAATACCAATCGCCGGGTAGATGTAACAGCGGAGATTGCCGATGTATACCCCACCATTCTGGCTATGGCAGGCGTAAAAGCGCCGGAGTTTGTAAAAGGCCGCAACCTGTTAGAAGAGGTAGAAGAACGGGTGTTCTTCGGAAATAGTCTGAACAAACACTTCTGTGTTATGGAAGATAAGTGGAAGCTGGTATTCTGTGCCACCGGCGGCGATGTGCTGTTGTTCAATTTGAATGAAGACCCCATGGAGCAGCACAATCTGGCAAACGACCCGGCCTGTGCTGAAAAGAAAGCGCACCTGTGGAAACTGCTTTTGGAGCATACAGCGGAATATACCCCCGAAGTGCTCAAGGACGGAGAATTTATCGTGAAGCCCGCCCCCACCTGTTACCAGGACGTGAAGAATCACTGGTTTGGTTTCCACTATCACAATTATTCCATATCTACATTACCTTGAGGTAAATGATGTGTAAATGTAAAAGAAAATAAAGTTATCGTAGTACTGGTGGATGGGATGCGTCCCGATGGCATTCAGCAGTGCGGCAATCACTTTTTAGAAGAACTGGCCTCCGAGAGCACCGCTTCTTTCTCTGCACGGACTGTGTACCCCTCTATGACTCTTCCTTGCCACACTTCCCTGTTTTTCAGTGTGGAGCCAGAGCGCCATGGTGTGCTCACCAACGACTGGCGCCCCATGGTGCGTCCCATTGACAGCCTGGGGGATGTAGTGGCACGGTATTATAAAAAAGCCGCCATGTTCTACAACTGGGAGCAGCTGCGGGACCTGAACCGTCCCGGCAGCCTGCACTACAGTCATTTTGAGAGCGGAGATCTCCCCCACGAAACAGCGATGGAGCGGGAACAAGTCATGACCGGCCTTGCCATCGACTATATCCAGCGAGAAAATCCCGATTTTGTATTCCTGTATCTGGGGCATACCGACCATGCTGGCCATGAGTACGGCTGGATGACACAGCCCTATCTGGAAGCTGTCTCCAACGCTTCGGACTGTATCCGTCAGGTCAAAGAAGCCCTGTGCCCGGAATACCATCTTATTGTCACCGCCGATCACGGCGGTCATGACCGGGATCATGGTTCCCGTATGATGGAGGATATGACCATCCCCATGATCTTCTACGGGCCCAGCTTTGCTGCTGGGGAACAGCCCAAAGAGTTGAGTATCAAGGACATTGCTCCTACGGTTGCTTCGCTGCTTGGGATGCGCTGTCCGCCCCAATGGGAAGGAAAAAGCCTATTATAAATCGAAAGCAGGGAAGCTCCACGGAGCTTCCCTGCTTTGCTGTTTATTTCAATACTTTTATGGGATTTACTGTAACCCAAAATATGCGGAGGCATTGCGGTAGCAGATATCTTGCACCAGCCCACCCAGGAATTTTTCATCCCAGAAGATTTCCCCGTTTTCCGCCCAGGTGCCGATAAGGTTGCACAGGATGCGGCGGAAATATTCGTGGCGGGTGTAGGAGAGCAGGCTCCGGGAGTCGGTGAGCATGCCGATAAAGTTGCCCAGGATAGACAAGTTGGCTAAGTTAGTAAGCTGGGCCTCCATGCCGGTCTTGGTGTCGTTGAACCACCAAGCACAGCCGTGCTGCACCTTGCCCTGGGCTTCGGTGCCCTGAAAGCTGCCAATCAGCGCCCCCAGCATCCCGTTATCCGAGGGGTTCAGGGAATACAGCACCGTTTTGGGCAGGCAGTTTTCCCGCTCCAGGCTGTCCAGCAAACCAGCCAGCTTTTCGGCGGAATGATGGGAGGCGATGCAGTCAAAGCCGGTATCCGGCCCCAACCGCTCCAACATGCGGCTGTTGGGGTTACGCAGAGCGCTGTAGTGGATCTGCATCACCCAGCCCCGTTTGGCGTATTCCTCTCCCAAAAAGCGCAGCAGGGCAAATTGATAAATCTCAACTTCTTCTGGAGAGACTCCTTCCCCGATCAGTCCGCGGCGGAATACGGCCTCCACCTCTCCCATAGGTGCCGGGCGGAAAGGAACGTCATCCAAACCGTGGTCACTGGCCCGGCATCCGGCCTCGTGGAAGACTTCCATCCGGCGGGAAAGGGCTTCTTTCAGGTCTTCAAAGGAACCAATCTCCATGCCTGCCGCCTTGCCCAGCTTGGCAATATAGGCAGCAAATCCGGGTTTTTCGATCTTTACAGCTTGGTCTGGCCGCCAAGAGGGGCTCACCCGTACGGAAAACCCGCTTTCTCGGATGGCATTATGGAAGGCCAGGTCATCGGCAGGGTCGTCGGTGGTACCCACATAGGCCACGTTAGAGCGCAAAATCAAGTTTTTGGCGCTGAAGGAGGGGTCCTGCAGCTTTTCATTGCACAGGTTCCACACCTCTTCTGCGGTATCGCCATTGAGCACGCCGTCATAGCCGAAATACCGCTTTAATTCCAGATGGGTCCAGTGATATAGAGGGTTTCCGATAGCTCTGGGCAGCGCTTCTGCAAACCGCTGGAACTTAATTCGGTCGGGGGCGCTGCCGGTAATTTCCTCTTCCGGCACGCCGTTGGAGCGGATGAGCCGCCATTTGTAGTGGTCGCCCCCCAGCCACACCTGGGTGATGTTCTCGAACCGCCGATCCTCGGCAATATCCCGGGGATCGATGTGGCAGTGGTAGTCCACAATGGGCATAGAAGCCGCCCAGTTGTGATACAGCTTGCGGGCAGGTTCGTTTTCCAGCAAAAAGTCCTCGTCCATAAAGGGTTTCATGGGGTTCACGATCCTTTCTGTATAATTCTTGATTCTTACAAAAATGCAGGTTTGGATTTTTTAAAGAGACAGGCAGTGAATAGCCGACCCTACAAAAATATTTTGGTGAGGTGTGTAAGGGCATAGTATGCGCCCGTTAGAAAATAATGGATGAATGATAGGTATTTTCCTGTAATCAGCCTTTCTCCCGAAAAGTGTCCCGTTCCACCAGACGGGAGGAAAGTACTGTCTTTTGGGGCTGTTCCTGGCCTTCCAGCAATCCCTGCAAAAGGGCTAACCCGGTGCGGCACAGGGCGGGGAGCATATTGTCCACACTGGTGAGGGCGGGGGTGGCACATCGGGCCAAAATGGAATCGTTAAACCCAATAAGGGGGAGGGAAAGCCCTCGCGCCGCCAGTGCTTTTTGCGCTCCTACTGCCAGCAAATCTTCCGAGACCAGCACCCCGTCGGGAACTATGCCCCCGGCCAGTGATTGCTCTACGGCTTCGTAAGCGCTTTCCATAGATTTTTCATGGGTGCAAAGCTCCATGGGAGTCAGACCCGCCGCCTGCATCCCCCGGCGGTAGCCGGTGAGTTTTTCGCTGCCACTGTAGGTCATGGTATCGTATACATACAAAATATGGCGGCACCCGGTCTTCGCCAGCCGTGCCACATTCTGTTCCATAGCTTCTCTCTCATTGCACAGCACGCAGTAAACTCCCTTCAGCTTTACCCAACCGTTGAGGATGATTACCGGTACTTGGGAGGCAGCCTGCTCTAGATGGCTGTTATCGCTGCGTTCCCGGAAGGCCGAGCCAATAAGCAGGATAGCATCCACCTGTTTTTCCAGTGCCTGCTGTAAAGCCTGCTTTTTCCCTTCCAGTTCTCCACCAGTGCAGATGAGTAAAGAGCCGTATTCCCGCTGGCGCAGACCTTCTTCAATGAGGGACACTGCCTGGGCGTAAAAGGGGTCCGCCACATCGGTGCATAGCACCGCCGCCATATGCAGGGTACGCAGCCCTAACCCTCGGGCAAAAGCGTTTGGAGTGTATCCCTGTTCCTGCATCACCGCCAATACTCGCCGGCGGGTTTTGTCGCTCACATTGGGACTGCGGTTCAGCACCCGGGAAACCGTGGCGATGGATACCCCACTTTTTTCTGCAATATCATAGATGTTCATGGCATCCCATCCTTTTGTAAGCGTTTACATTTTACAGTATAGCAGATTCTCCCAAAAAAACAAGGGAAGACTTTTTGATAAGGGGCTTGCGAAAGGTCAATAATATGGTATCCTATAGTATACAAGGAATGAATACTCCGATATGCCAATGAAGGGAAATTACTTCCACCGGTAAGTGAAATGAACAGATGCAAAAAGCAGAAAACGAGAGAATCGTGTACCCCGAGAAGCAACTTCGGAATGTTTTTGGAATTGTGAATGGCAGCTTTAACAGCTTTGCGGGCTTGATAGCCCTGTCTGTGAAGGGAGGTAACTACCATGTCGGTTTATGTGATGAGCGATATTCATGGAAATTATGCCAAGTACATACAAGCGTTAAAAACTATTGATTTTAATGATAATGACATCTTGTATGTTCTTGGCGATGTAGTTGACCGAGGGACAGGTTCTTGTAAAATCCTATTAGACATGATGTACCGATCTAATATCATTCCTTTAATAGGAAACCATGAGTTTATGGCCATTATCGTTTTATCAAAATTGCTGGAAGAAATCACAGAGGAAAGCCTAAAAGACTTTAATCAGGAATTCATAACAGGGATGCTGAATTGGTTTGCAAATGGCGGCAAAACCACTCTGGATGAATTTAAACAGCTATCAGCAGAAAATAGACAAGCAGTGTTGGAATATCTACAAGAGTTTGAGTTGTATAGCGAAATCAGGGTAAACGGACAAGACTATGTATTAGTCCACGCAGGATTAGACAATTTTGAAAGAACCAGAAAATTAAGTGATTATAAGCTTTACGAAATGATATGGGCGGAGACCGACTATGATAGAGTATATTTTGAAGATAAAATTCTAGTTACCGGACACACCCCTGTGTCCGCAATATTACTGGATAAAAGCGCTGATAAAATTTATAAGAAAAATAATCACATTGCCATTGATTGCGGCTGCGGTTTTAATGGAAAGTTAGGCGTGCTTTGCCTGGATACTATGGAAGAATTTTACTTTTAACAGAATTAAATACAAATAAAAAGAGCGCAGGTCCCTGATACTGAAAGGGGCTTACGCTTTTTTTATCTCAAAGGTTGGGGAAGCTGGGGGGCTTCTCCCGGAACACTTGGGCCAGTTCCTTGGCTGTTACCGGCTCCTGGCGGTCCAATAGGCCGGCAGTGTGGCCCAGCTCCCCTAAAATGGGCTCCGGCCCTTTATGGCAGGAACGCAGATACCCTAGGTCTTTGTCGTGGTCCCGTTTGGAGAGCCGTCTTCCCGTTGGGGAGAGGAGCAGGGGAATATGATAAAATTCCGGGGCGGGATACCCCAGCAGCTCATAGAGGTATAGCTGTCGGGGGGTGGAATCCAATAAATCACAGCCGCGCACCACCTGAGTGATGCCCATTTCCCCGTCGTCCACCACCACCGCCAGCTGGTAGGCATATACTCCATCAGAGCGGCGGATGATAAAATCCCCGCAATCTTGGGCCAGATTTTCTCGGTATTCTCCCTGATAGCCGTCGGTGAAAAATACATCTCGGTCCGGCACTTCCAGCCGAAAGGCCGGGGAGCGGCGGGCGGCCCGTTCCTTCTGTTCCTCTGGGGTGAGGGAGCGGCACCGGCCCGAATACACCGGAGAGCCGTCCTCCCGGTGGGGGGCCTGGGCGTCGTGGAGCTCGCTCCGGGTGCAGTAACAGGGGTACACCAGCCCTTTTTCTTCCAGACGGCGAAAGCATTCCGCATACAGTTCCTGCCGCTGACTTTGGTAATAGGGGCCGTGAGGGCCGCCCTTGGAGCCGCCCTCGTCCCAATCCAGCCCAAACCAGAGCAAGTCGTCCTCCATCTGGTGGGCGTATTCCATTTTAGAGCGGTCGGGGTCCAAATCCTCAATGCGGAGAACCATCTCCCCGCCAAAGGCACGCACCGGCAGCCATGCCATTAACGCACAAAACAGGTTTCCCAGGTGCATCCGGCCGCTGGGGCTGGGGGCAAACCGGCCCCGAAGGGGGCGCTGCTCCATGAAAATCCCTCCTGAAAATCAACTTGCAATTTCTTACAGCAAAGCGGCGATATCCGGGAACAGCTCTACGCTGCGCTTTAAAATCCCGGTCATGTAGGCGATGAGGATGCCGTAGTTGGTCATAGGCACGCCCTGCTCCGCTGCCCGGCGGTTGCGGGACTGCATTTCCCGTTCGTTAAGCATACATCCGCCGCAGTGGACAATGAGCCGGTAGGGGGAGAGATCTTGGGGAAACTCCCCGCCGCTGGTGAACACAAATTCCGGCTCTTTCCCAGTGGCTTTGCGAATCCAGCCCGGCAGCTTCACCGTACCGATGTCGTTGCACTGACGGTGATGAGTGCAGCCCTCG
>CALWIS010000247.1 GCA_944380795.1 uncultured Clostridia bacterium
AAGTTCGCAGTTGCTACCCCGTGACATGAAAATTTTCGTCCACCTTTTATAAAAGGTGGTGGGGTTTTCAAAGGGGGAATACCCCTTTGGCCGCTCTTCGCAGAGAGCGGAACTCTCTATGCTCCCAAAACGCAGGAAGGGGTGAGAAAACAGCCCGGCGGGCTGTTTTCCAGGGGAAACCCACGTCTGGGGTTTCCCCTTTAAAATTATTTAACAGTCTTCCCTGGCTCTCCTTTGGAGGGTTGGGGCCTTTTTTGTTCTAACTGTACTATTGACATTCATACAGTTATATGGTACAATCTAACTGTACTAATACGAATCATACAGTTCAGAAAGGCGGTGGGACAATGGGCATCTTTACACTGAACCCTGCGGGGCGGCAGCCGATTTACGAGCAGCTGTATCAGTCTGTGGTAAAAATGGCGGCGCTGGGGGTGTTCGGAGAAAATGAACAACTCCCTTCGGTGCGCAGTGTAGCCCAAGAGCTGGGAGTAAACGTGAACACGGTGCAAAAGGCCTATCAGATGTTGGAACGGGATGGCGTAATTGTTTCCTATCCCGGCAAAGGCTCTTTTATCGCACCCGGAGAAAACGCCCTGCTCCGCCAGCAGAAAAGCGCCCGGGAAAATTTGTTGTCGGCGGCCCGCGCCGCAGCGGAATGCGGGCTTTCGGAGGAAGAAATCGTACAATGCGCCCGAGAGGGGGCGCAGCGGCACAAGGCCGCCCGTACACTTTGAGAAAGGTGGGAGTTTCATGATTGAGATTCAACAGCTTGTAAAAAGGTTTGGCTCAAAAGCTGCCTTGGACGGCGTAACCATGCAGGTAGAAAGTGGCTCGGTGTTCGGCTTGGTAGGCTCCAATGGAGCAGGAAAATCCACCTTGCTTCGTACTCTGGCCGGGGTATTCCGCCCCGATGGCGGCAGCGTTTTGATGGATGGCAAAGCCCCTTATGAAAACAGCGAGGTAAAGGGCCGTATCTTTTTCGTTTCCGACTATCCCTATTTTTTACCAAAAGCCACTCTACAGGAAATGTCCCTGTTATACCGCCGCACTTATCCCCATTGGGACAATGGACGGTATGAGACATTGTGCCGCACCTTTGGCCTTGATGTAAACGGCAGGCTGCAAAACTTCTCCAAAGGCATGCAGCGTCAGGCGGCGCTGATCTTAGCCCTCTCCACCCAGCCGGACTACCTGCTGCTGGACGAGATTTTCGACGGATTGGACCCGGTGGTGCGGCAGCTGCTGAAAAAGCTGCTGGCAGAAGAGGTCTCCCAACGGGGCATGACAGTAGTGATTGCCTCTCACAACCTCCGGGAATTGGAGGATGTGTGCGACCATGTAGGATTCCTTCATCGGGGCGGTGTACTCATGGAGCAGGAACTGGATAATCTGCGGCTGGGAATCCACCGCATCCAGGCGGTGTTCCCCACTCTTCCCACTCCCGAACAGCTTTCCACCCTGGAGCTTGTACATTGGGACACCCGAGGCTCCTTGGTCAGTATGGTAGTTAGGGGTGAAGAGGAAGCTATTTTAGAAACTCTGCGGCAATGGAATCCCCTGTTCTGCGAATCCCTTCCCCTTACGCTGGAGGAAGTATTTATCAGTGAAATGGAGGCGGCTGGTTATGACATCGACAACATCCTTTCGTGAGTTCTTCCGGGAATGGAAAGCCCTTTATGTCTGGAATCTGCGCCGCAGCCGGGGCATGAGCCTTTTATACTTCGGCCTGCTCCTGCTGGCGGGTCCGGTGCTCACTTTTCTGACATGCAGTGTATCCTTTCCCTCCTCCAACCTTCTGGAAGGGTTGGCCGCTGTCAACAGTGGCCTTTCCATCCCATTAACTATGATTTTTACCCTGGTATTCGCCATCCAGCGGTTCAGCTATATGCACAACAAGCGCAGTGTGGACCTGTATCACGCCATGCCGGTACGCCGGACTCCTATGCTGTTGGCTGCCTGGAGTGCTTCCCTCACCGGGCTGTTGCTGCCATTGCTGGCCGATATTCTGGTTTTGATTCTTGCCGGCGCAGCGGTATCCATGACCGCATTTTATAGTGTTCCCATTGGGGCATATTTCCAACTGTTTGGCAGCCAGATGTTCATGGCGGCGGTATGCCTCACCTTCTGTATGCTCATGGCGGTGTGCAGCGGCACTACCATGGATATGGTGATCTCCATCGTTCTCACCAACTGCTCTTACCCGCTGGTCATCCTCATGACCATGGTGTTGGGCTCCTGGCTGTTGCCGGGCTTTGACGGGAATTTTTCTCTCACGCTGCTTACAGCACTGGCCCCCTTCCCGGCGATGATCGTAGCCATGCTGTTTGCTGGGGATTATACCATGTATTTGTTTGGCAGCCATTATCCCATGGATATCCCCGGCCTGTTCTGGGGTTGGTGGGCTGTACTGTTTGTGGTGATGCTGGCAGCTTCTTTATGGCTCTATACCCGGCGCAAAAGCGAAAGTGCCGAAAGCGACTTGGCTTTTCCCGCACCCAAGCTCCTGCTGCGATTCCTGTGCTCTGCCGCTGTGGGCCTGCTGGCCGGCATGGTATTTTTCCTCGTCAATAACAATACCATCTCCTTCTTTATCGGGTTTATCCTGTTTTCTCTCATGGCCCATGCGGTCACAGAGGCGTTGTATTCCCGGGGCCTGCGGCGCTTTGTCCGCACCCTGCCTTCCTATGGCGCAATGGTACTGTGTGTAGTGTTGCTCTATCTCTCCGGCGCCACTGGCTTTTTCGGGTACGATACCCGGATACCCCAGAATGTGACTTCGGCTTCTATTCAAGGCTCTGCCTTCGGATACGAGAACGGCAGCTTCTCCGTGGAATACAACCCTGTTTCCCTGTATGACTGGAAGAACGGCAAGATTCTGGCAAGCCGGGATCAGACGATATTTAAGGAACAGGAAAACATTGAAATCATCAAGAAAATCCATCAGCAGCTATTGCAGGAGCGCAAGGAAAACGGTTTTCTCTATTCCCTGATAAACAGCGGCACTTATACCCATATTTCCTACCAGAGCCCCCAGGGAGATCTGGAGCGGAACTTTATGGCCAGCTATTCCGGAGATTCCCCTGTCTATGATCTGTGGAGGCAGCTGGAAACCAGCGAAGAAGGGATACAGCAAAGCCTGCCCTATGTAATGGACAGTCGTGGAATCGGTCAAATCAGTATTCAAAGTGACTTCTCGCTAAATGTATCACCAGAGTATCCTTCTGTTCAGGGATCTTCTTCGGAAGGCGAAACGTATTCCGTGGACGTGACCCCCAGCCAGCAACAGGCACAGAAGCTGCTGGAAATGCTGCAAAAAGATATTCAGGCAGGCACCCCTATGAATACTGGAAATTATCAAAGCACCCCAGAAGCCCCCGCATATTCGATATACATTGATATGTCGCAAAGCTTCCAGCTTACCGAAGACAGCCCTTGGTATGAGCTGGTGCCGGAAGCTGTGGGCACGCGGGTATACCAGTCTGGCTCTCTATCCTTTACCGCCACACCCGAAATGGAAAACACCTATGGATATTTGCAGGAACTGCTGGATTCCCTCGCCGGGGGGAATGAAGCATGAAGCGTCTACTTCCCATACTCTTGGTGCTGATACTTTTTTCTTCCTGCTCCCCAGCCCCTCTGGGGCAGCAGGAGAAAAAGACCTCCCCAGCGATCCTCCACCGGGAAACAGTCGTCCTCTCTTCTAGCAATAGTAAGGAATTGCAGCAGGCCGCTTGGGAATTCCTGGAAAGAAACGGATTTTTTACTTCAGCTTATGGCCGTGATCCGGAAACAGAATTTCTTACCGGCTGTACCAACACCATACAGGTGCTGTGGCTGCAAAAGGGAGACGCTCAGCTGATTGTGGAGATCGACGGCGATTGCTGGCGGCTGGAACTCACCAAAAGCTTTCTCCAAAACTGGCAGGTTACTTCTTTTTATTCCAACCCTACCTATCCGGACCGGGAGCCTGAACGTGTAAACCGCGTTCAGGCTCTCTTTTTTGGTA
>CALWIS010000248.1 GCA_944380795.1 uncultured Clostridia bacterium
ATGGCATATGTTATTAACGATTCCTGCATTTCCTGCGGCGCTTGCGCTGCTGGCTGCCCCGTAGAGGCTATTTCCGAGGGCGACGGCAAGTACGAGATTAACGCTGACACCTGCATCGATTGCGGTGCTTGCGCAGATGCTTGCCCCGTTGGCGCTCCCGAGCAGGGCTGATTGACCGACAACCGAAAAAAGCAGGGCATGTAACCATGCTCTGCTTTTTTTCTTTCAGGGAACGGAAGGAGAATGCGTATGATTCCACAAGGGGTTTGGGAACCTCTCTCCCCCGAAATTTCGGTGCTCACCACCCCCCAGCACACCTTTAATACCGATACCATCCTCCTGGCCTCCTTTTCTTCCCCAAAACGGCAGGAGCTTTGCGCCGATTTGGGCACCGGCTGCGGCACTATCCCCCTGTGGTGGGCGGCCCGAAACCGCCCACGGCATATCTGGGCGGTGGAATTGCAGGAGCAGGCCGCAGAGCAGGCGGAAGAATCGGTGGAGCGCTGCGGCCTTTCGGAGTTAATCACAGTGGTGCGGGGGGACATCCGCAGCCTGCCCCGCATCCCCGGCATGGAGGAGCTGCACCTCATCTCCTGTAACCCGCCCTACCAGGCGGCGGGAGCGGGCATCCCCAGCCAAGGGGAGCAGGAGCAGCTTGCCCGGCATGAATTCACCTGCACCCTTGAGGATGTGGCGAAAGCAGCCCGGCGCAGGCTGCGCTGGGGCGGCAGGCTGTGTATCTGCCAGCGGCCCCAGCGCCTTGCCGACGCCATGGCGGTTTTCCGGGAATACGGATTGGAGCCCAAACGGCTGCGGCTGGTGCAGCAGCGGCCGGAAAAGGCCCCCTTCCTCTTTTTGCTGGAAGCCAGACGGGGAGGAAAGCCGGGCCTTACGGTGGAGCCCACTTTGTTTATCGAAGGGGAGCAGGAGGGGCTTTCCCGGGAAATGGCGGCGATTTATGGGGAATACCGGCAGCTTGCCGGAACGAAACAGGAGCACCCGAAAGGAGCAGACACGGTATGAGCGGAACGTTATATGTGGTGGGGACCCCCATCGGCAATTTATCGGATTTTTCCCCGCGGGCTGTGGAGACATTGGAACAAGCGGATTTTATCGCCGCGGAGGACACTCGGGTCACGCTGAAGCTTTTAAACCACTTCGGCATCAAAAAGCCCATGGTGAGCTATTTTGAGCACAACAAATACCAGCGGGGGGAGATGATCTGCCAGCGTATTTTAGAAGGGGAGACCTGCGCTCTTGTGTCGGACGCGGGGATGCCTGCTATCTCCGACCCGGGAGAAATGCTGGTGGCCCAGTGCGCCGAAAAGGGAATTCCGGTGGCAGTGGTGCCCGGCCCCAGCGCCGTGGTATCGGCTTTGGCGGTGAGCGGCCTTCCCACTGGTCGGTTCACCTTTGAGGGCTTTTTAAGCACCGCCAAAAAGAGCCGCAGGGAGCATTTGGACGAGGTGCGCAACGAAAAGCGCACCATGGTGTTTTACGAGGCTCCCCACAAGCTTCCCACCACGCTGGAGGATATGCTGGCCGCCTGGGGCGACCGACGGATTGCCGTGGTGCGGGAGCTGACCAAAATCCATGAGGAAGTGCGGCGCACTACTCTGGCAGAGGCCGCCAAGTATTACCGAGAAAACACCCCTAAAGGGGAGTTTGTGCTGGTGATCGAGGGGGCCAAGGAGCAGCAGGAAGAAGAGATGAGCCTGGAACAGGCCGTGGAATTGGCCCGGGAACTTATCCAGCAGGGACATTCTGCATCAGAGTCGGCCAAACAGGCGGCCCAACTTTCCGGCAAGAAAAAAGGGGAACTGTACCGGCTGCTGATGGAGGAAAAAGAGATTGATTAAAAGGCAAGCGCCTTCTCCCAATATTGGGAGAAGGCGCTGTTTTATTACAGAATCATTCTATTTTACAGCCGAGTAATCTCATACTGGGCGGCGGCATAATCTCCCTGTAAAAGGGGAATCAGCAGGCCCGCATTCATCAGGGCTGCGCCAGTGTACACTGTGCCCTCATGTTCAAACCGTTGAGTGGCGTTGAGGGGGTCTGCCTGTACACGGTAACGAGCCTTTGGATCCAAACCGCGCAGGCGAATGAGGAAGTTTACCGGGCATACCTCCATTTTTACCTGCACCACGTTGAGCAGCGCACGGCTCTTGTCAGGAGCGGTGAACTGCCAAGCTGTATAATTGGTATTGGTAAAGGGATCGGTAAGGCGGTAGTAGTCGCCGTCAGAAACCAGATCATACACCTCTTTAAAGCGGGATACCTGCTGTTGGATGATCTCCTTTTCCTCAGGGGTCATCTTGTTGATATCCAGCTCATAGCCAAAGGTACCCGACATGGCAACGATGCCCCGGGTAGCCATGGGGGTAATGCGTCCGGTCTGGTGATTGGGCACTGCCGATACATGGGAACCCACAGCGGAAATGGGGTAGCCAAAGGAAGTGCCGTACTGGATAGACAACCGCTCAATGGCATCGGTGTCATCGCTGCACCAGATCTGAGGAGTGTAGTAAAGCATACCGGCGTCGAAGCGTCCACCGCCGCCGGAGCAGCCTTCAAACAGAACATGGGGGAACGCGGAGGTCAATCTCTCCATGAGGTCATAAACTCCCAAGATATACCGGTGATACACCTCACCCTGCTTTTCGGCAGGCAAAGCACCGCTGTAAATATTGGAGATATGGCGGTTCATGTCCCATTTTACATATTCCAGATTGGCGCTGGAAAGCACATTACTGATGACATCAAACAGGTACTGCCGCACATCCTCCCGGCTCATGTCCAGCACAAACTGGTAGCGGCTGCGTACACCGGCTCTTCCGGGGCCGCGCAGGCACCATTCGGGATGTGCGCGGTACAGGTCGCTGTCCTCGCT
>CALWIS010000249.1 GCA_944380795.1 uncultured Clostridia bacterium
ATACAGATACACCTTTTTAGCGATTTTGGCTGCTGGAAAAGCCTCGTACATCTGGCGGCAGGCTTCCTGTCGATAAGCTTCGTTAAAGAAAATATCGGTGCGGGGCACGCCAATGGGATAAAATTTATCCAGATTCAGGCCAAAAGCTTCGGCGTTGTGCAGAGCGGAGTGCATGGAACTCACCGGCACATGGGTGTAGTTTTTGTGGATACGGGTATCCAGTTCCGGGGCGCCGGGCTTTCCCATACGCTCCAGACCCACAGTTTTAAAAGCGCCGCAGGCATGCCATGCCTGAATCACCTTGACATCCGGTGGGAAATCAATGACATAGATCTGGGGATAATAATCATCCAAAATAATGATGTCCGAAGTAGCCAGCCAATATCCCAGCCGGAAAAACTTCCACAAGCTTCGTTTTACATTGATTCCAGATACAAAATCATAGCGGAATGTAAATTGTTGATCTAATCCCCGCTCCACCATGCGGTCCCGAACAAATTTTTCGTTGCCGCCAATCTCTCCACGGGAGGCGGAACAAAACAGGATCGTATTGCCGGTACGCTTTTTGTGATGGCTGAAAAAACCTACATATCCCCGGAACAATCTTTCCCTTAATCTGCCAAGACGGTGCCGTATATTTTGCAGAATCCGGCGGACCAAAGAAGGGCGGGACGGAGGTAATGTATACGTCACATCCAGATAAAATTCACCGGTATCCAGATCCAGCCGGGAGGATGAATGGAAGTATTTCTTCCCTGGTTCTCCAAACTCCAGCTCTGGGAGCATCTTCCCTTCCTCCAAGCACAAACCATCCTCCGCATACGCCCGGTATCTTTTTCCTTGACTGTCGGTAAACTCCAGATAATAAATCCCGCTGTGTACCGGATTTTCATTTTCGGCACTGAGCATATTAAGAGTAAGGGAAAATTTCCCATCTTCATAGGTCTGGGTCTGAGGGAACAGCCGCTGACCTCCCCCTTCACGCACAAATTCGGCCTGCAATCCACCGGAGCCGCTAAACGTCCCCTGAATATGCAGTACGATCCTGCGGAAATACACGCTGGAAATTTGAACCCTGACTTTTTCCTCCAATTTACAACCTCCTAAAAAAGATCAACTTTGGTTTGTCAATACAAAATATTCAAAAAAATCATTTTCAGTATATCATCCTATTGATAAGATGTCCAATATTCCTTCCATGATTTCTCTGTTATCTTTGGGGCCGGGTGGTACATACTAACCACTGCCGGCATAAATCCGGCAGTGGAGGTGATGGAATGATGCCTTATGGCGTATTTGGCGGCCCTGTAATGGATAATGGAATGGACCTTTGGGTCCCGATCATCGGCACCGCGCCCCGGCAGCAGATCACACCGGATGTTCTCAGCGGCATTGAGGATCATATCGGCGAGATCACATCCGAAGAAGATATGCGCAGAGTCATTCATGAACTAAACCTGCGCCGCTGACTTGGGCTTCCCTCATAAACAGGAACCGGCATCCCGTTTGGGGTGCCGGTTCTTTTCTTTATGGATTGTACTATTATTCCACTCGTCCGTGCTTGGGAGCAGCTGCTTCCACCGCGTCTGCGGCTGCTTCCAGCCAAGGGGCCTCAATGAGTTCTGCCAAGCCCTTGTCGCAGTTGGCGGCTACTGCCGGGTCTACCGGCATTTTGCCCAGTACCGGCAGATGGTACTTAGCTGCTACCTCGTCCACATGGCTCTCACCATACAGGTAGATTTTCTTGCCGCAGTCGGGGCACTCCACATAGCTCATATTTTCCACCAGACCCAGCACTGGGATATCCATCATCTGGGCCATAGTCACAGCCTTAGAAACGATCATGGAAACCAGCTCCTGCGGAGAGGTAACGATGATAATTCCATCCACCGGCAAAGACTGGAACACCGTCAGGGGCACGTCGCCGGTTCCGGGAGGCATGTCCACAAACATATAATCTACGTCTTTCCAGATAACATCGGTCCAGAACTGCTTGACAGTACCGGCGATAACCGGGCCTCTCCACACAACAGGGGCGCTCTCGTCCTCCAGCAACAGGTTGACGGAGATCACATCAATGCCGGTTTTGGTCTGGGCAGGGATAATGCCCATTTCGGTACCCATTACCTGACCCTTAAGGCCAAAGCACTTGGGGATAGACGGGCCGGTGACGTCTGCGTCCAGAATGGCAGTGTGCTGTCCCCGGCGATTGAGAAGCACCGCCAGCATGGAGGTCACTAGGGATTTGCCCACGCCGCCTTTTCCGCTGACAACGCCGATGACTTTTTTTACATGGCTCAGCTCATTGGGTTTTGCAAGCAGGCTCTGCGGGGAGGTACGGGATGCGCAATCCCCCTGCTGGCAGCTGCTGCAATCGTGATTACATTCGCTCATGGAAATACCAACCTTTCTCCTATGAATGAAGCAGAAGCGCAGTCGCTCCGCTCAATTTACCATGTCTTATGATAGCCCCGAAAGCGGGTTCTGTCAAGATTCCCCCGCTAAAAGCAGTTACTTTTCCTGCTTCTGCTCTTTTGGATACACCCGAGGCAGCTCAAACCAAAACGCGCTGCCCTTGCCTAGTTCGCTTTGTACTCCATATCGTCCACCATGAAGATCTAAAATCGATTTTACGATAGAAAGCCCCAGCCCGGAACCCACCTGGGCCCGCTTATGGGATTTGTCGATCTTATAATAGCGTTCCCAGATATCCTGGAGCTTATCCGGCTCAATACCCTCGCCGCTGTCGATGACCTCTACCCGCACCACATTTTCCCGGACCTTCTGGCACACCCGCACCGTCTTGTCCGCGCCGGTATAGTTCACCGCGTTATTTACCAGATTGTATACCACCTGGCTGATCTTCACCTCGTCGGCGTTGACATATACCTCCTCCCCTGCTTCAAACCGGAAGGAGAAATCCGCCATTTTGTCGTATCGGGCCATAATCTCCCGGATGCTCTCCGTGAGGTTGAATACCGAGCGTTCCAACGGGATGACCCCTGCCTGCAGCTTGGAAAGGTCCAGCATGTCGTTGACCAAGGTGGTGAGGCGATGGGTCTCGTCGATGATGATCTGCACATTTTCCGGGGTGTTCTCGCCGGGAATATCCCGCATGACCTCGCTGTAGCCCTCAATCATGGTAAGGGGCGTGCGCAGGTCGTGGGAAACATTGGCGATAAGGTCCCGGCGAAGCTGTTCCACTTTGGAGAGTTCCCCAGCGGCATAGCGCAGGGTAGAACTAAGCTCCGCAATTTCCCGGAATCCCCGGTCCTCCACTTCTAGGTCATACTCCCCGGTGGCCAAGGTTTTGGCAGATTCGTTGATCTGCCGGATGGGGGCTGAAATGCGCCGGGCGATAAGCAGCGCCAGCAACAGCGCCAGCACGATCATCACAGCAGTGAGGTACCAAAGCTGAATTTTCAGTGTCTCCACTGTGGAACCTACCGGAGTAATGCCGGTATTGAGAATGATCATCCTTTTGCTGCCGTTTTTATCCGCAAAATTCCGCACATACACCATGTTTTCCGGCTGCCCTTCCCCGTTATTGGTGCTGAACAGATAGGAGCCTCCTATGTTCTCCGTTTCCATATAGATCTGGGCCCGGTCGATCCAGGTGAGCCTCTCCAAAAAAGACGTGGGAGAAGACTTTTGCAGCACGGCCCACTGCCCAGTATTATCCGAAAGAAGGATGCTCATCTGGGTCTCATCTGCCGCCTGAGCCAACACAGATTCCACCTGCATGACGGTCAATTCCTTTTCCTGCATTTGAGAAATAATGGAATCCGCGGTAGACTGAATCTCTTGCGTCTTAATAGAGCGATAGAAGCTTTCCAGCAGAGAAATTTGAAACACCCACAAAAGAATGATGATAATAGCGGTAAAGGCCATAAATCCGCCGAAAATCCCCCACAAGATACTGATCTTCCCGTGGGATTGGCTTTTCCATTTTTTCCAGTCAAGCTTCAAAGCGATACCCCACCCCTCTTAGGGTCACAATAAACCGGCTGTAGGGCCCCAAGCTTTTACGCAATAACTTAATATGGGTATCCAAGGTACGGTCGTCTCCGTAAAAATCGTATCCCCATACATTGGTAATGAGCTTTTCCCGGGTCAGGGCGATATTCCGGTTAGAGACCATATAAAACAGTAGGTCGTATTCTTTTGGGGAAAGGTCCACCCGCTTGCCGTCCACCTCTACGGTGCGTCCGGTAAAATCGATAACCAGCCCTTCCGCCCGGAAAACTTCCCGGTTGCTGCCCGATTCCGGGTGTACTCGCTTCATAATGGCGTTGACCCGCATCATCAGCTCTTTTGGGGAAAAGGGCTTGACCACATAATCGTCCACTCCCAGCTCAAACCCGTGGATCTTGTCGTATTCCTCCCCGCGGGCCGACAGCATCAGCACCGGTGTGGAGCAGGTTTTTCGAATCTCCGCCACAGCGGAAAAGCCGTCCAGTTCCGGCATCATCACGTCCATGATAATCAGATCAAAGCGGTTGGGGTTCTCCCGGCAAAGGCGCACGGCCTCCATGCCATCCTCTGCCTCGGTCACCTGATTCCCCTCAAATTCTGCGTATTTTCTTATCAGCATACGGATCTTAGCTTCATCATCCACTACCAATAGATTTATCATAAATCTCGCCTCCTAAATCGGCTGCTTTTCTGCCGAATCTATAACAAAGGCCGAAAGCCTCCGCTTTCGGCCTCTAATGCTGCTATTATAGCCTGTGAATGTGACGGTTCCATGACGGAAACACGATTTTCTCTTCAATCTTCCTTTAGGGCAGCCGTAGGTTCTGAATAGTATGGCGAATTTCCAGCAGAGAAGCCGGAGCCATAGAAAGTTCCCGCACTCCCAGCGAGAGAAGGAATCGTGTCAGGGAAGGATCGGCTGCGGCTTCACCGCATACTGATACCTGCACTCCACAACGCACCGCGTTTTTCACCGCAATTTCAATCAGCCTGCGCACCGCCGGCTGCCGGGCATCGCACAATGCCGCCACATGGGGATTTTCCCGGTCTGCCGCCACGGTAAACTGGGTAAGGTCGTTGGTACCGATACTGAAGAAATCCACGTGGGGAGCCAACAGGTCGCTGATGATGGCAGCGGAAGGCGTTTCGATCATAACTCCCAGCTCATATTCTTGGCTAAAGGGAATTCCCTCTTGCGTGAGCTGGTTTGCCGCCTCCTCTAACAGACGGCGCACACTCAGCACTTCCTCTACCGATACCACCATGGGAATGAGGATGGAAAGTTTGCCGTATCTGGCCGCCCGCAATAATGCCCGCAGCTGTGTGAGAAAAAGCTCCTGATTCTCCAAGCAAAAACGGATGGACCGCCGTCCCATGGCAGGGTTTTCCTCTCTCTCCATTTTTAAATACGGCACCTGCTTGTCCGCCCCAATATCCAAAGTGCGGATCACCACCCGCTTCCCCTGCATTTGTTCCAACACCATGCGATAGGAAGAAAACTGTTCCTCCTCGGTGGGAAGCCTTCCCCAATACATAAACAGGAATTCTGTTCGGAACAATCCTACGCCATCTGCCCCAATATCCAGCACTTCGTCCATGTCGTTAGGATGGCTGATGTTGGCACACAATTCCACCACCGTACCATCCAATGTAACAGCGCGCATTCCCTTATAGGATTCCAATACCTGCTGCTGGCGCTGGTACTCTTCCATCTTCTTTTGGTAATCAAGAAGAACTTCCGCATCCGGGTTTTGGATAACCTTTCCGCAAAAGCCATCTAAAATCACTGTACTGCCATTTTGAAGCAGATCGAACCCCTCTCCCACTCCCGTAATAGCTGGAATATGCAGGGAGCGTGCCAAAATAGCGGAATGAGAGGTGCGGGAGCCTGTACGAGTAACTACACCCTCCACCTGCTCCCCATCTAGGCGGATAGTCTGGCTGGGCATGATCTCCTCTGCCGCTAAAATTCCTGTTGTACCAGAAGGAATCCAGGCGGCTTCTTCCTGATCCCGCTCTTCACCCAAAAAATGGAGCAGCCGAGAAACAATGTCACGCACATCTGCTCCTCGAGCCTTCATATAATCGTCGTCCATTTCCTCGAACATTTGGAAAAAACGATGGCCTACCTCTTGTACTGCCGTTTCGGCGGTTACACCGTTTTCTCGAATATCATCCCGCACTTCCAGAAAAAAATCTTGGTCCTGCAAGAGGGTTAGGTGAATCTTAAAAATACTGGAGTGATGCTCTCCCACCCGGGCCACCGCTCGATGGTACAACACACCCAATTCTGCACAGGCCCGCTCGCGCGCCTGCAAAAAACGATTGATTTCCCAGTCCGGATCTTGCGCTTTTTTGGGGACAACGATTTCCTCCCTTTCCAGATGGATATATAATCTTCCGATTGCATACCCTTCTGATGCTGCTATACCAGTGATGATCTCCATACCACTGCCTCCCTCCGCGCAAACCCGGAACCTTTTTCAAAAGAAAAGCGTGCCCGAATCAAATATTCTGGGCAGCGCCTTTCTTTTTTCTTATTTTATTGTATCAAAAATCACAGGAATGTCAAGTTGCTATTTGGTGAAAAACACCGAATACAGCAAGCAATGCGGCGCTTAAAAAATTTCGTTAATTATTTTAAACTTTGATATTGACAACGAATGAACAGTCGTGTATAATCGTAGTGTAGTTCGTACAACGAATCCTATAACGATTTTAAAAAGGAGTATGTAAAATGGAAAAAATTTTGGAAGAACTCAAAGAAATCGAAGCACGTGTCTCCGCGCTGATCCGGGAACTTGAATCTCAAAACGAAGGTATTACAGCTAATGTAGGAGAAATCCGCAGATTGGCGGTGCTGGAGGAAATTTTTCGCCTTGGAAGGGAGGCAACACCAGAGGAAATCTCGGTCTTCGCACAAAAATATGGTAAAGACCCACGTTCCAGTTCTGGGTACTTTTCAGGGAAAAGCCCCTCACTAAAGCGCAGTGAAAACGGGAAAAAACGCGTTCTGACCCCTACCGGGATCAACTCTGTAATGACTGCAAGGCAGCAATGGGGAACCGATTGGCTGGAACGAATTCCCCTGGATATTGTTGGGAATGCCAGCACACCAGATTTAGAGATTACATTCTAATTAAAAAACCTGGTCTCTTTTATCAGAGGCCAGGTTTTTCTATATATCTGTTTTATTATTTTTGCTTCTCCAGTAAATGGTCAATAATACTGACCAAATGCCCGATCTCCGGCTTGCTCAGCTGCTCATCTGCACCAATCTGCTTGCCTTTGATCCGCATTTCTTCGGTAATCAGAGAGGAGAAAATAACCACTGGGATCTGCTTAAAGAACTTATCATCCTTTATCAGCTTGGTCAAGTGATGGCCATCCATTTGCGGCATTTCCAAATCCGTGATCACAATCGAAACATGACTCTTTAAATCGGGACTATCTCTCCACTGGTGCAGAGCTTCCCACAATTCCGCTCCGTTGGGGAAAGTGGTCAGGTTCACATATCCAGCCTTTGTGAGTGCTTCCCGGATCATTTGGGTCAAAAGGATGGAATCTTCTGCGATCCAAACGGGGCAATCAGACTTTTTACGGCTGCCCAAAGCATCGATCTCACTCATCTGGATGGAAGTTTCCGGGGCGATCTCCGCAACGATCTTCTCAAAATCCAAGATGCTGATGAGCTTATCCCCTACCTGGGCAATACCGGTTGCAACACCGTCTGCGCCGTTGGAAATGGTATTGTCCGGCTTGTGGATATCTCTCCAAGAAATACAGTTAATGCCTACAACCGTATGTACACGGAATGCAATATGCATTTTATTAAAGTTGGTTACGATAAAAAGATCCTTCTCATGCTTTTCCTCTTCTACACCGCTGAGGTATCTGGGAAGATCCACTACTGTAATCACAATGTCACGAGGCTTAAAAATTCCTTCCACCGCCGGATGGGCATGGGGCATATAGCGAACCGGCTGGGATACCATGATCTCCCGAACCTTGGCTACATTGATTCCATAATAATATCCGTTTACGGTAAATTCCATAATCTCGACTTCATTAGTACCGGTCTCCAAAAGAATACCGTTTCTGTTATTTTCCATTCTGCCACACCCTCTCTAAAGCATAAATCCTTATCAAAAAACAATTTCTGGTTTTCCGTAGCTGCGTACAATCGCAGTCCCAGTTTCGGCATCAAACAGCAAGGTTCTGGCCACTGTCCCGCCTACATCCTCATGCAGCAGGCGGATGCCCTCCCTTTTTAATACCAGGTGGACACTGTCAATATTTCTTTGACCAATGGTCCCAAGGCTTCCACCGCCTGAAACGTCAAACATTTTTGCGCCCCCGGCGATTTTAGCCACGATGCGCTGCTTCCGGGCACCCTTCCCTTCCATTTCCTTCAGGGTTTCACGGATGCCGGTATCTGCATATTTCATGGGGTTTTTTCTGCCTGCCTCCATATTTAGGGGCAACATAATATGGATCAAAGCCGCCAATTTAATCATAGGGTCATACAAGCAGATGCCCACACAGGAACCCAGTGCATAGGTGATTAAAGTCCCTGAGGCACGGGTCATTTTCATATCCGCGATTCCTATGGTTATCTTATCATTCATCGAGGATCCCCAGCTTTCTGAGCAGGAAATTCAGCGAAAAGACATCCGGCGAAAGCAAAAGCCGGCAAGGAACTACACTTCCACCGCATATAAAATCTGCTCCAATCGTCATAATATAATCCGACTGCCCCCCAAATTCTACCATAGGAACCGACAAAATCGCCCCTTGCATATCTACTGCAAAACAGGGAACCGTCAATTTAACAGTAATCCCTGCCAGCTGGGAAAGAGCTGTGACAAAAGTGGAAATCATGATATTTCCCACTTCTACCAGAGCGGATTTTTCCAGATCCTGCAAATCAGAATAATCCTCTACCGTGCGCTGCACCAGATGCTCCAAAACCAAGTTGACAAATTTGAGATGCTGAACGGAAAGCATAATACCATTGATCTCGCCGCTCAAACGCACCAGCACACCTGCTGTAATCGCTTCTGGGCCGCCAATCCATTCAATAGCTTCATTATAACCCATGATACGCACTTCCGGCAAGGTAATTTTTACCTCACATCCCAGCATGCCGGAAAGGGCTGTTGCCGCGTTTCCTGTTCCAATACTGCCAATTTCACGGATGGTATCCAACTCTAAGACATTTAGTTCGTCAAAATTTTTCAAGTTCTCCCTCTCCTTTACCCATTGGTCAACCCGTTAACTGTGGTCTCTACTTCGTCCGCAGTCGTTACCATACGCAAAGCATAACTATAGGCTCGCTGGGCCTCGATTACTTTGCCAAGTTCGGTAGCCAAATCGGCATTGGAGTTTTCCAGGTATCCCTTTTGCAGGGAAGGCTCTATAGAAGTGATCGTCCCATTTTTTTCTGTAGGGGCAAACCGTCCCGCGTCAAGATGCTGGAGGCCGTCCTGTCTTTGGAAGGTATACACACCGATAGGAAGAGTCTCTTTGGTATCCGTAACTACAATGGGATTCCCATTGCCATCCAGCACCTGCCGGCCTTCTCCGTCGGAAAGATAAAAGACATCCTCCCCACCCTGCTGAAAACGAGACATAGTGAAAGAACCATCTCTGGTATAAGAGACCTCCTGCATCGAGGGGTCATACAGTGCAAACCAGCCTTCACCAACAATAGCATAATCCAAATCACGGCCCGTCTCCTCCAAAGAAGAAGCACTGAAATCTGTAGCCGTAGATACTAGTAAAGTACCGCTTCCTCGAGGAAGCTCTGTGCCATTGGCACCATTAAAAAAACGGTACATAGCGGCCTCAAAAGAGGGCTTTTCTGCTTTATAGCCGAAAGTATCCACATTGGCAATATTATTTGCTTGGACCCCCAGCCGTTTCATCTGCTGATGGGCTCCAAGGGCTGCACTGTAAAAAGCCTGTATCATAACAATTTCCCTCCATCCCTATTACATTCTGGCAATCTCGTTGGTGGCCTTGGTGATCACACCGTCGTACAATTTTAGCACCTGGGCCGCGCTTTGCAATGCACGTTGAGATGTCATCATTAAGCTCATTTCACGGATCATATCCACATTGGAATTTTCTACATATCTCCAATACACCGGAGTCTGGGTAGCATTGGCTGCCTGCCCATTAGCAGCAAACAAGCCGCTTTCACTTTTCTCCAGCTGCGCATTATCCTCAAAAGTAAATACACCGATCTGGCCCAAATACATACCATCTGTCGTGTAGACCCGGCCATATTGATCTGCGTTGATGGAGTCTGTGGTAAACTGCAGCGGCTGGCCAGCCATTCCCAATACGCGCCCATGGTCGGGAAGATACAGATAGCCCTCATTATCCAAGGAAAAACTGCCGGAACGAGTGTACTCAATACCATCCTCCGTCTGAATGGCAAAAAAGCCGTCCCCCTGGATAGCAAAATCCAGGTTCAGGCCGGTTTCTTCCAAAGTCCCCTGGTCATAATTTACATACACCTGATCGGAAGCCAGTATGTAGCTTTCGCCGCCGATCTCCTGGGGATTGCTTTTATCCTTATTTCCAATACGACTGATGAGCACGTCACCAAAAGTGGTATCTGTATAAGTTTCGGTTTTATAGCCTGGTGTGGAAAGATTCGTCATATTATTCCCCACCACATTCAACCTGCGAGTCTGCGACAGCATCCCAGAGGTCAGATTGTAAAATCCTTTTGTCATGACCGTACACTCCTTATCGTATAAGAATTATCTCTTTATTGCTCTATATATTTTTCCATAAAGGAACGCAGATGTTGGATTGCACTGCTGTGTATTTGTGAAACACGAGGCGCGCTCACTCCTAAAACCTGGGCGATTTCCTTCATGCTCAATTCCTTTTCATAATAGAGAGAGAGAACGATCTGCTCATTCTCCCGCAGTTCGGAGATCCCCTTTGCCAACATTTGATATAACTCTTTTTCCATGCAGGCTTCTTCAGGAAGGCTCTCTGCCCCTTGAGGTTGTATGGGTTCATTTCCCACCCCAGAACTGCCGTAATTATCCAAAAGCACCTCAAACGAAAGCAGATTGGAAACTGCTGTATCGGCGCGCAAATTTTCGTATTCTTTTAATTCAATCCCAAGATATTCTGCTATTTCCCGGCTGGAAGGCGTGTATCCCAGTTTTTCGGCCAATTCTTCCGTAGCACGTTTGAGCCGTACCGCGTTTTGTCGTACCTGCCTGGGCACCCAGTCTTGCTTCCGGGCCATATCGATAATCATACCACGCAGCCGTTTGGATATGTAGGTTTCAAATTTTGTCCCTTTGGAAAAATCAAATTTTTCCACTGCTGTAGACAAAACTAAAATACCCTCATTTATAACATCGTCCAGTTGGGCAAAATTGTTAAATAATCCCCGTGCCTGAGACGCAATTTTTTTTACTAAATCGGTGTAACGAAGGACAATCGTCCATTTTATCTGTTCGTCCCCTGTCTCTTTGTAAAGCTGGAGCAGCTCTTGTGTCTCCATTCTTTGCAGGGCTTCTTCATTGGGCACTCCTGGAGGTGAGGGACCTGTTTCTTTTACCCGATTCATAAAAACACCATCCTTTACCTAATGATAAAAGCCTTATCAAACATCACTTCGAGAACGTCCAAAAGCAAAAGGGCTCATAAGGCCCTTTTGTCATTTTGTACCTGCTTCCGGGGCTTGAAGAACAATATTGCCGATAGCCTGTATTTGGACATTTCCGGTTACCTCATTAAAGGAAAGCACGTATACATCCGGATAAAACTGGTTGATCATCCGGCTGAGATACACACGGATCACCTGGCTGGTAAGGATAATGGGGGTCTGGGAAAGATCGTTGAACTTCTTTCGCAGTTCTCCCAGCTGTGTCATGATCTGCTGAATAATATCCGGACTCAGCGCCAGATAAATCCCATGCTCGTTTTTCGTCAGGGCATTCAACACCTTCTTTTCCAATTCTGCATCCAAAGTAATGACACGCAGCTGGCCATTTTCACAGAACCTCCGAGTGATAGTACGGCTCAGGGCACTGCGCACCTGCTCGGTAATCATATCCAAATCGTGGGTAGTTGCGCTGGCATCCGCCACCGTTTCCAGAATAATAGCCAAATCCTTAATCGGGATACCTTCACGCAGCAAGTTCTTTAAGAGCTTTTCCAGATTTGCATAGGAAATGACATTGGGAATCACATCCTCTACCAGTTCTGGTTCTGTCTTTTTTAGGTTTTCTACCAACTGGATGGTTTCTGCACGGTTCAAAAGCTCGTAGGCGTGTTTCTTAATGGTTTCGGAAAGATGGGTGAGCATTACGGTAAGAGGGGTAATGACGGTATAACCATAAATTTCAGCCATTTCCTTATTTTCCGGCAAAATCCAACGGGAAGGAATACCGTATGCCGGCTCTATGGTTTCAATACCATCAATATCCCCAGCCGGATTTTCCGGCTCTAGGGCCAGATAATAATCCACCAAAATCTCGCCTCGTGCCACTTCTTCGCCACGGATTTTGATGATATACTGGTTAGTTCCCAAAGAAGCGCCGTCATGCAGACGGATAGAAGGCACCACCAAGCCCATGTCCTGAGCATACTGCCTTCGGAATATCACGATGCGGCTGATCAGCTTGCCGCCGCTGGTTTCATCCACCAAGGGAATCAGACTATAGCCAAACTCCATCTCGATTGGCTCCACGGCCAACAGGGGATACACATTATTGATATCCTTATAATAATCTGTTTCGCTGGCAGCCTGCACTTCTGTGGGTGGTGGAGTAGGCTCAGATTCGGCCAGTTCCTGCTGCTTGCGTTCTTCTGCCAGTTTGCGGTCGCTGATAAATCCGCCCACACCCAAAGCAATGCCTACCAGAAGAAGAGGCAGTGTGGGAGCACCGGGAATCAATCCCAGAAAAGCCAAAATAATACCAGTTGCCATAATCGCTCTGGGCTGTGCTTTAAACTGGGTGAGTACATCCGTGTTCAAGCTTCCATCGGAAACAGAACGGGTAACCACCATACCGGTAGCGGTAGAGATCATCAAAGCAGGAAGCTGGGATACCAAGCCATCACCAATGGTAGCAATGGAGTAGACCTGCATGACACTGTTAATATCGCCGCCACCCTGTACAACACCGATAATTAGGCCCGCCACAAAATTGATCACCGTAATGATCAAAGACATAATGGCATCGCCTTTTACAATTTTAGTAGCACCATCCATAGCGCCGTAAAAATCGGCTTCTTTCTGGATCTTATACCGGCGCAGTTTTGCCTCTTTTTCGGAAATCAGGCCGGAACTCAGGTCTGCGTCGATGGCCATCTGCTTACCAGGCATAGCATCCAAGGTAAAGCGAGCGGCAACTTCAGAAACACGTTCCGCGCCTTTGGTAATCACGATAAACTGCACCAATACGATAATCAGGAAAATCAGGATACCGATGACGATATTCCCTTGGGTGATCAACGAACCAAACGATTGGATAACGACGCCTGCGTTACCTCCGTTAGAAAGGATCAACCGCGTAGAAGAAACGTTTAGTCCCAATCGGAACAAAGTGGTAACCAAAAGGAGCGAGGGAAATATAGAGAATTCCAACGGCTCTGAGATACTCATGGTAATCATCAGTATCATAATGGAAAGTGCTATATTTAGGACGATCAAAACGTCCAACATATAGGTAGGGAGCGGTATCACCAAAAATAGGACGATGACGACCACTATCAGTGATACTGCGTTATTCAATATCCTTCTCATATTTTACAGGCTCCTATTTTTCCTTCGAACTAAGGCGATAAAGATAGACTAACACTTCGGCCACTGCATTATATAGCTCTGGCGGGATCTCCCGATTCAGCTCTGCGGTGGCATACAGTGCCCGTGCCAACGGGACATTCTCAATAACTGTTATATGGTACTCCTGGGCTGTGCGCACAATACGCATGGCAAGCTCATCCTGGCCTTTTGCCAAAACCACAGGAGCATTGTCAACATCTGCGTGATACCGCAAGGCGACAGCATAATGGGTAGGGTTTCGTATTACAACATCTGCTTTTGGCACCTGCTGCATCATGCGAGATTGAGCCATTCGCCGCTGGATCTCTCGGATCTTGCCTTTTATCTGCGGGTTTCCCTCTGTCTGTTTATATTCCTCCTTGATTTCCTGTTTGGACATTCGGAGCTGGCGTTCGTGGTCCCACCACTGATAAAAAATATCAGCGCCGGCTAACACAACGTAGACCATCCCGATCTGTATCACAAGCTGGAAAAACTGGTCAAACAAATGAGAACACGCACTAGCGAGGTCTGTATACAGATATTTAGCAAACGTCTCATAGACCCCTGCCAAAAACTGATACACAATATATAATAAGACACCGATTTTTAAGATGCCTTTTAAAGCTTCAATAATGCTGCGCAGAGAAAACAGCCGCTTCACTCCTTGCAGGGGGTTGATACGGCTGAATTTTGGTTTCAGCAGTTCCCCGGAAACCAGCATTTTGGTTTGAAAAAAGGTTGCCACTACCCCGATGATAGCAGTGGCAGCAATCACAATCCCTGCTGCTTTTACAAACGTCCACAGAAATTGGCTGAATAATTCCATCCCGTTTTGGGTGATTTCTCCAGGATTCTCCGCTAAGCCAAAACAATAGCGCAAAAAGCTATAAATCTCTTCCACAGCAGAGGGGACGGTAAGTTTCAGCACAAAAAAGCTGGCCAGCAATACTGCGATAGACACCGCATCATTACTGAAAAAGATGTTGCCCTTTTTACGTTCGTCACGCCGTTTTTTCGGGGTCGCCTTTTCGGTTTTCGAACTATCTGCCAAGCTTCACCACCACACTTCCCTGCCTAAAATTCTTGCTATCCCCCCGAACCGATCACCTGTAACGCCTGGGAGATCTGGTCCAGCATAGAGGATTCTATTCCCAAAAGGAACTCATTGATAGGCGCGAGGAAAAGGAAAAGAAGCACCAGGCCGATAATCACCTTTAACTCCATATTGATTACAAACGCATTGATCTGCGGGATGGCTTTCATCAGGATACCCATGGCGATTTCGCCCAAAAGCTCTGCCGCCAAAATGGGCATGGCAAGTTTTAAGGAAAGGATCATGCAGGAAAGAAAAATCTCTGCCGCATAATTGGCGATCCCTTCTCCAAAGGAAGCCGTGCCATATGGGACGATCTCCCCTGATGTCAGCAAAATTCGAAAAAGGGTGTAATGCCCGTTTTCCACAAAAAAATTCAGCATCAGCATCACATTGAGCAAGGATGCGCTCACGCTCATATTCGTTTGTGTGCTTGCGTCATAGATCTGCGCCATGGTAATGCCCATCTGGGTGTCGATGATCTCGCCGCCGATCTGCACCACCGAAAAGGTAAAGCGCATCAGGAAGCCTACCACCAAGCCAACTCCCAATTCCAAAAGAAGGGTCACCACAAATACCAAAGTGTTTGTGGGAAGGGAGACTGCAGTTCCAGAATAGGAAAAAACAAATATGGACAATACCATAATGATCCCCGACTTTATCAGCCCCGGCACATTGATGCGGCCTAAAAGGGGGGTAAGCACTACAAACCCCGTAATACGCATCAAAATCAATGCGAAAAGATAAAGCTGCGTCCAATCTATCATATCGCTGCCTTCACATCAGTGAGAATAAATAGGTGGAAAAATCCTTCAGCACTTCCAGCATCCACCCTCCGCCTACCAGAAGCACCAGTACGACGACGATCAGTTTCAAAATAAAGGAAAGAGACTGTTCGTGGATCTGCGTTACTGCTTGGAAGATTGCCACCAAAATTCCCACCGCCATACTTAAAAGAAGAATAGGAGCGCCTATTTTTAAGGCTACCCCAATCCCTTCCCGCAGTATGTCTTCCACCATATTGCTGCTCTCTCCTCTCTTACTTGAAATACGCTTGACTTATCGCCCTTTGCTTAATGGAACCCCTGTACCAAAGTGGAGAACAGCAGTTCCCAGCCATTCAGCGAAATAAATAGCAATAGCTTAAAGGGCATGGAGATCATCGAAGGAGGCAGCATGATCATTCCCATGGACATCAGGGTAGAAGCAACGATCACATCTATCAGCACAAAGGGAATATACAGATAAAAGCCGATGACAAACGCCCGCTTTAATTCACTCGTCATAAAAGCAGGTACGATCACCCGCATCGGTAATTCCTTTGCATCTTCCCCTTCAGGGGTTTCCAAATTTGCCAGATCGCAAAAAAGATTGAGGGAACTTTTCTCGGTCTGATTGAGCATAAATTCCTTTAATGGCTCTTCTGCACGAGTAATAAATTCTTCCTGGCTAATCTCTTCTGCCACATAAGGTTCATAAGCCGTTGTTTGGATCTGACTGATAACAGGGGACATGGTAAATAAAGTTAAAAACAAAGCGATACCCACCAAAACCATATTCGGCGGGTTTTGTTGTAACCCAAGGGCGGAGCGGAGAAAGGAAAAAGAGATGATGTAACGAGTAAAAGAGGTCATCATCACTACCGCAGAGGGCATCAGTGCAATAAGGGTTGTGAGAAGAATAATTTCGATTGCCTGGACATTCTCCCCATTCACATTGATTATCGAATCCAACTGTCATGGCCTCCCCGGTTTTTTTCTCTGTTCCAGTACTTTTTTTAAGGCTTCCTGAAAACTTAGCTTCTGGCCCAGTTCCTCCTGGCCCGCTTCCTCCTGTTTCCATTGATCCAGTGTTTCCTGGGAAATTTTTTCCAAGAGGGTAATGCCTCCTTGGGCAACCCCAAGCAAACATACCGTGTCCCCTATCTGGACCAATAGCAGCTTCTGGTCCCTGCCTACCGGCATCTGTTCGAGAATCGTCATTTTTCCCTTGCGAAAGCGCAGGCCGTTGCCTAATCGGCCGGCAGCATATTTAGTAAACAAATATGCCAGCACAAGGACCGCTGCTACAACAAATAACGACCACAATAACTCAGGCATTTATCCATTCCCCAGGATGGTGTTCACCGTCTTCATCAAACGGTCATCCTTAAAGGGTTTAACGATAAAGTCCTTAACACCTGCCTGTACAGCTTCCACAACCATTGCTTCCTGACCCATAGCAGAGCACATTACCACATTGGCGTTGCTGTCCTTGGCGCGGATTGCCTTCAGAGCCTCCAGGCCGTCCATGTTGGGCATGGTGATATCCATCAGAACCAGGTCCGGATGAATCTCGAAATACTTCTCCACTGCATCCTTACCATCGGTGGCCTCAAAAAGGTCGGTAAACCCATTCTTTGTCAAAGTATCGCGAATCACCTTTCTCATAAAAGCCGCATCGTCAACAATCAAAATCTTAGCCATGTCAGTCCATCCTTTTCAAAAAATTAGTTTTTACCCTGTGTTTTTAATAAATCCGGCTGCCGTACAACGTCTGTGATACGGACGCCGAAATTATCGTCAATTACCACTACATCGCCATGGGCAACGCAAAGCCCATTTACAAAAACATCCACCTGGTCGCCTGCCAGCTTATCCAGCACCACCAGAGTACCCTTGGAAAATGCGAGGATCTCTTCTACCCGGCGTGTTGTTCTGCCGATCTCTACGGATACCTCCAGCGGAACCGAAAGGATCAGATCCAGATTTTGTGCCTGCGCCTCTCCCAACTGGGCAGCCGGATCAAAAGCCGGCAACTGAACAGGAGTCGTATGGATCACCGAAGGTTCGGTGTAATAAACAACCTGTTGAGGCGCTGCCTGGGGCTGCGGCATGGCTGCTGGTACAGGAGCCGCAACGGGAGCTGGAGCTGCTGCCTGTACAGGGGCCGCAACCGGTGCCGGAGCTGCTGCTTGTACGGGTTCTGCAACCGGTGCGGGAGCAGCAACGGTTGCAGGCTCCACAGCAGGGGCAGGAGCTGCTGCTTCCGGTTCTTCTCCACCAAGGCCAAAGCCTGCCAGAAGTTCTCGAGCCAACTCGGGAGACATCACATTCACGAATTCGCTTTCCAGCACATCGGTGATCCCCAATTTAAAGCTGACAACCACTAAAAATTCATTGTCACTCTGGAAATGTGTCTTCTTGAACTCTTCTAAATCATCCAAAGTAAAGGGTTCCGGTGTAGAAATATTGACCGGACGTCCCAGAAAATCAGAAAGAGCTGTGGACGCAGCGCCCATCATCTGGTTCATGACCTCACAAATAGCACTAACGGTCAATTCATCCAGCTTAAACTCTTCTTCGGGAGTTTCCGTTCCCATCAGGATATCCACGATGGTTTTAACGTCTCCGCGCTTCAGCAGCATGATATTGCTGCCTTCTACACCGGAAACATATTTGATCTCCACGGCAATTGCCGGTTCCAAATTTCCTAATGTAAAATCTTCTACTGCAACCACCGACACAGTAGGAGTAGTAATGTCCACCCGATGATTCAGCATATTGGAAACTGCGGTAGCGGAAGAGCCAAGGCTGATATTCATAATCTCGCCAATGGCGTCCAACTCCATCGAATTAAATATCTTGTGTTCCATATTGCTCATGATTCCCCTCTCTCCTGCGTATGGCAGGTGTCTATAATCTTCACAGCCATATTATTATTTTGAGTACCCATTTTTCCGCTAAACCATTCTTTTCCGCCAATATTCAGATAGATTGGTTCAGACACCGGGTGCCCCAGATCAATAACATCCCCGGGCTTTAAAGAATAGACATCCTGCAGCCGGAGCTGTGTACGCCCCAGTTCTGCTGTAATTTCAAGTGTAGATTCCTTCAAG
The DNA here is from genome assembly GCA_944380795.1 of uncultured Clostridia bacterium. Classification (GTDB taxonomy): domain Bacteria; phylum Bacillota; class Clostridia; order Oscillospirales; family Acutalibacteraceae; genus Heritagella_A. Next base: position 18,754 of record CALWIS010000249.1, read on the forward strand.
ACCCCCATGATTTCTTCGGAATTATCCTCCGATTTCTTATGGAGATTCTGATTGGTAAGTGCCATCTGTGCGAAAATATTGATAAGCTTCATTCCCGGGAAACAGATGCTGATACGTCCGCTGCTGTTAGAAAAACGAACGCTGGCACCAATAATTACCACCGTTTCATCCAGCCCGATCACTTGGACCAATGTGGGGTTAGACTCTATACGGCGCATTTTGAAATCAATATCAATATAATCGCCCCAGCTTCCTCCCAGCATGGCAACCAATTCCTTTACAATACTCTCGTAAAGGTGAAGCTCTACATCTGTAAATTTGTAGCTAGCGGGCAAGTTGGGGTTAGAAGCTCCACTGCCGCCCATTAGTCGGTCCATCATACTGAGCATCAAAGGGGTAGTAAAATGGAACAATACTGGAGAATCATCCAGCAGGGAGAGATTTTCCCCATCCGCATCCACCAATGTAAGGACGTCCCCCTCTGAGAGAGCATTGGAAAACTCATAGTACCGCTGCTCCTCTACCGATTCTACTTCGATTTCGCAGTTCGTATGTAAAAAGCCATTGAGCCATGAGTTAATAATACGGCAATAGCTTTCAAAGATACCGCTGATCATTTTTAATCGGTCTTTGGTAAACTTTCTTGGACTATAAAAATCGTATTTGCGATATTTTTTTTCTGTGTTCTTCTCTGCCGTAGACGCCAAATCCATCTCACCGTTACGAGCGGCATTCAACAATGCGTCGATTTGGCTTTGAGATAAAACTTCTGCCATTCTCATCCCTCCTGGGCAGAGTAATTTTTCTTAGCCATAAAAATCATTCGGTTTTACTGCTCTCATTAGAATCTGTTCCAGAGTCAGAATCATTGACCTGGCCATGCATGGTATAATACTGGGTAATATCATCGCCGTCTTCACTATCCAGATCCAAGCCGGTAACAATCATTTCCACACGGCGATTCTCAGCGCGCCCATCTGCGGTACTGTTATCTGCTACCGGTCTCCACTGCCCATAACCAACACTCACTAAACGGGCTGGGTCGATAATATTTTTTTCCTGCAAATAAACTGTTACCACAGTAGCACGATTCGATGCTAAAAAACGGTCGGTTTTTGGGTTATTGGCACTTTCTGTTGCAGCCTGAGCCGTATGCCCTAATACACGGATCTCATCGATAGAATCACTGATTTCCGAAATAGAGAGCGCTAGGTTGTCCAATATCTTTTTACCCTCATCCAAAAGGACATAGCTATCACCATTGAAAAAAACAGTGTCATCAAAAGAAACGAACACATATCCACTGCCCTTTCCAAGACTGATACGATCGCTCATTCCAATTTCTTCCACATATTGCGTCATCGCTTCATATAGCTGTTCGATATCCTGATCTACTTCCTCTTGGGTTACTTCATCACTTTCTGAGGATCCTCCTGGTGTAAATCCCCCTCCCTGCGTCACGCTCTGTTCAATTTGTTCCACTGTGCTGGGGTTTAAGCTCTCCACCAGGTTTTGCCACTTTTGCTGGTCTATGGTAGAAAATGAATACAGCATTACAAAGAAGCACAGCATCAATGTCACCATATCACCATATGTGTCCATCCAGTTGGCGCCGCCGCCACCGCCCTTTTTATTCCTTTTCATTGGAATGGCCTCCTATCACCAGAGGAGCTTTATTGCTGATTCTTCTGGCCTTATTTATTTGCTTTGCGCTGCTTCTTGCCTTCTTTGCTCTTTTTCTTTTCCGGGTCTTCCTGAGAAGCACTGGTATTCAAAAAGGCCATCAAACGCTCTTGGAGGAACTTGGGATTCTCGCCAGCCTGAATCGCCATGATACCCTCCAGAATAATCTCTCGGCAAAGAACTTCTTCCTCATCTCTTGCCGACAGGTTGGAGGCAATAGGGTTAAAGATCGCATGTGCCAATATGGAGCCATAAAAAGTGGTGATAAGAGCCACAGCCATATTGGGGCCCAAAGTACTCATATCCGAATCGTCCAGTTGCTTAAGCATATTGATAAGGCCGATCAAAGTACCGATCATACCAAAAGCCGGGGCCGCATTGGAACCTCGTTCATACATCGCTATGACTTCTTGGTGGCGCATAGAGGCTTGTTCGATCTCATTGGTCAGGATATCTCTTACATTTCCGGGATCATTTGCATCTACAATAAGCATAATGGCTTGCTTAAAAAACGGGTCTTCTTGTTCATTGGCCTTCTCTTCCAAAGCCAGAAGTCCATTTTTTCTTGCAATATGCGCCAACTCCATCAGCTGTTCCACACATTTTGCAGGATCAAAGATTTTAGAACGCATCATGATCTTCAAGTGCTTGGGGATAGAAAGGGCCTGTTTGGGATAGCAGGCAATTACCACAGCCAAGGTACCGCCGATTACGATCAGTACACTAGATACGTCCACAAAGTTTGCGAGACTCCCCAGGTTTAATGTAAAACCAGCCGAGGGCGTAATATTTACCGCAATTCCAAATATAACAAAGAACAAAGCGAGAAGTATACCAATCAGATACACTATATTCATTGGGAAATCCTCCTTAAATATGTTATCATTCTTATTACTTCCGCTGGTCTACGATCTTCAGGCTGCGGCTGATATCCTGTACCTTTGCGTTATATTCCGCAATTTTTTGAATGATCTCTTCCATAGTATTCCGCACGATGTAATAATCATGATTCATCATTACAATTTTGCTCTGAGGGATTGCCTCTATGTATTCAATTTGATTGTGGTTCAGCAAAAATTCCTCATTGTTCATCTTTTTTAACAGGATCATCCCGTTCCACCTCCTATACAGCCCCAACCAGGCCCGGAAAATCCGGGCCTTTGGGACAGTGTATTTCTGCAAATGTATGAGCCTTAAACCAAAAATTTATCAGCGCTTCATGTTGATCAATTCTTCCAGCATGGTATCCGTTACGGTTACGATACGGGTATTAGCCTGATAGCCGCGCTGGTAAACGATCATGTTAGCGAACTCGGTAGCCAAGTCGGTACCGGACTGCTCCAAATAGTTGCTCATGATCTTGGTGGTGCTGCCCTCCAGCAACGGCATGTCGGGATCGCCATTCAAGTTACCAGTTACAGAGCTCAGAGCGGTGCTGATAGACAAATCGCCAGCACTGTCGGAAATCTCATAGTAAGGGCCATCGCTCTTGGTCAAGCCGGCGGGATTGGTAACCGTACCCAAAGCGATGTATCCTACTACTACGGGTTCCTTTGTCATTCCGTTGGTGCAGGTAATCCGCCCATTGGTATCGATCTGTAAATTGGTGTAGCTGATAGCATCGGTAAAACCAGCAGGAGGAACATTTACGCCACCATTCACACCAGGATATACGGCATTGCCATCATCGTCGGCAACAGGCAGACGCAGCGGAACCAATTGCGTGCTGACAGTATTTGAAGGAGTAGTACCCGGAGTGGCACCACTATTACTGCAGGTTACAAAACCATAAACAATATTGCCCGCGCCATCGGTCAAATACCCATCATCATCAATTTTAAAATCGCCTACACGGCTGAGGGAAAGGGTATTCAAATTGTCAGTATCTACGCCGTTCTTGTCTCCAAGCAGGAAGAAGCCATCGCCTACAATGGCGCAGTCTTCCGTACGGCCAGTGGATTCCAGACCCTGGGTGGACATATCCAAATCAATAGTACCTACAGTGGTTCCGTAGCCGATCTGGTTGGGGTTCGTTCCGCCCAACACATCAGATCCCGCAGAACCAACCGACTGGGTATTATAAATACTTTCTTTAAAAGTAACGCGGCCAGCCTTATAACCATATGTATTAACGTTGGCTACATTGTTACCGACTACATTCAGAGCGTTCATAAATGCCTTCAGGCCGGAAATACCGGAACCCATAGCTCCTGATAATGCCATAAATAATCAAACTCCTTACATTATTTTGTGGCGCTGCCGGGAAACTGTCATTCAGACCGCCTCCCAGGACGTCCTTTTAGGACCCGCCCTCTGTTATTACAGGAT
>CALWIS010000250.1 GCA_944380795.1 uncultured Clostridia bacterium
TATGTAAAAGCCATCCCAAACAGTGTGTCTGGGATGGCTTTTATAGATAATGTGCGCTTTAAAGATCACCGCTTTTCAAGTATCGGGTAAAGAAATCTAAAATCAGCTTCCGGGTTACCGGCTGCACAAATTGACGGTCGGCATGCTCAGCCCCATCAATCTCATAGAACTCTACCGGTGTGCCGTTTGTGGTCAGACGATCATAGAGGATCTCACTCTGACGGAAGGGAACGGTATGGTCATCATTGCCGTGCAGGATCAGGAAAGGCGGTGTTTCTGGGGAAAGATAGGTACAGGGATCGGCAGCGGCGGTCTGTTCCGGTATAGAGGGGGCAGGACCACCCAACAGCAGCGCTTCCGGAGAAGCAGGAAAGGCGTCGTTTTCTTTGGCAAAATCCAGAAAATCCGAAGGCCCATACCAATCGCATACTGCCTGTACTGCACTGGACTGTTCCTGATAGTCGCCGGTATCAAAAATCCGGGTGCTGCCGGAAGTGCCGGCCAGGATGGAGAGATACCCACCGGCGGATTCCCCCATAATACCAAAATGTTTGGGGTCAAGATTGTACTCAGAGGCATGAGCGCGAAGGAAACGGATGGCATCCTTAATGTCTTCAATCTGACTGGGGAAGGTACACTCGTTGGTGGTGCGGTATTCCACCGAGGCAACGGCAAAGCCCTGCTCCGCCAGATGAACCATTTCCGGCAGATGATAGCTTTTTTCCATCATGACCCAAGCGCCGCCGCATACCCAAATAATAAGGGGAAGAGGTCGGTCGCTTCGGGGCTTGAGAAGGTCAAGCTTTAAAGAACGGGAACTGTGACCGAACCAGAAGGGCTTTTGCGCATATACAATATCGGGGATCAGGCCGATTTGCAGCCTCTCAATGGGGACAGTAATTTTTTGACGCATCATACAACACTCCCTTAAAATTTTAGTTTAGAAATCGCCATGGGCTAAGGCGGCGGCCTCTCGTGCCAGAACTTCGATTTCCTCGTAGCGCTCCTCGTCCAGCAGTTTTTCCGGTACAATCCAGCTGCCGCCGCAGGCCGCTACATTTTTCAGAGACAGATATTCCACCACATTCTTGGTGTTAATGCCACCGGTAGGCATAAAGGTAATGGAAGCATAGGGGCCGGCAAGAGCCTTGAGCATCTTTACGCCTCCCACCACTTCGGCAGGAAAGAGCTTTACCAGTTCTAAGCCTTCCCGCATACAGGCTTCCACTTCGGTAGGGGTGGCGCATCCGGGGATCACCGGCACAGAATGGTTCACGCACCACCGTACGACTTCCAAATTTGTGCCGGGACTGATAATCGCTTTTGCTCCCGCCTTTACCGCTTTTTCTGCGTTTTCTACATTCAGTACGGTTCCGGCGCACACAAACACTTCTGGGACTTCTTGTGCAATCAGCCGAATTGCTTCTTCTGCGGCATCGGTGCGGAATGTGATCTCTGCCGCAGGCAGGCCACCCTTACAAAGAGCCTTTGCCAGTCCTACCGCGGTTTCTGCACGGTTGATTTTTACCACCGGGACAATACCGATTTTTTTTAAAGTTCCGATCATAGGGAATCACTCCTGTCAGTTTTTCAGTGGGGTTTCTTTCATGAATTGGGCCAACTCTTCCCGATTGGGAAGGCCCTCGTTGTCCCCAGGGCTCATGATCTGTAACGTGCCAATGGCATTGCCCCGGAGCACGGCTTCCCGCAGGGAAAGTCCTTCGGCAATGCCGCTGATAACACCGCAGGCAAAGCCGTCCCCAGCCCCAACGGTATCCACAATTTCCCGCTCCTGGAAAGTAGGCACTTGGAACCGTCCCTCTGCAGAAGCAGCAAAGGCACCCTTTGCACCGGTCTTGACCACCACGCCTTTGGCCCCTTGATTCAAATAGTAATCCGCGATCTTCTCCGGATCTCGGGACCCCATGAGGATTTCCCCTTCTTTGTAGCCGGGCAGCACATAGTCTGCCATGCTGGCCAGCTGATTCAAACACTCTGCCATGGTCTGGGTGTCAGGCCACAGGCTAGGCCGCAGATTGGGGTCAAAAAAGATGGTTAGCCCCGCTTTTCGGGCCTTTTCCATCATAGCAAAGGCCGCTTCCCGGGTGGAGGGGGAAAGAGGAGGGAAAATGCCCGTCATATGCAGGATATCGTATTGAGAAAAATCCACCGATTCCAAGTCGGCAGTGGAAAGTGCGGAAGCGGCGGAGTTTTTTCTAAAATAAAAGATACTTGGATCACCATGGCTTGTTTTTCCCTTGAGCATAAATCCGGTGCTCCGGGTATCGTCCATTTGGATCAAGGAAGAGTCAATGTGATTTTTCTCCATCGCAGAGAGGATCTTTTTTCCAAAAGGGTCGTTTCCCAGTCGGGTAAGATACCCCACCTGATGTCCCATCCGGGTGAGACCTACCGCTACATTATATTCCGCGCCAGCGATAGCGGCAGAAAAGCTGCCGACCTCTTCCAGTGGTTTTTCTTCTTGGGCGATAAATAGGCCCATTGGTTCACCAGCCAAGAGGATCTTCTTCATTGGCAGTACCACCTTTCATAAAAATATAGGAAGTTTTGTACAGGTTCTAACGTATTTATGATACCTTTTTAAGAGGATTTCGTCAATTCCATTCTTAGACACTTTTATTCATAATTTGTCTTTCTTTTAGAAATGTGTTTTTTATGTGAAACTTTTATTTAGCGCTTGACAAATCACAAAAAATGTTGTAATGTGTTTGATGTCAAACAGTTAAATAGATTTATTGTTTGATACAAAATAGTTTGGAGGTGGCACTATGAACCAGGAACACGCTGTAGGGCTGGAGATTTTGCGGATCTCTACCTTGATGCGCCGTTATGCCGATAACAGCGCGGAGCTGCGTCAAAGTTATAATATCACCGGGTCAAACGGGTGGATTCTGGCATTCCTGTATGAGCATGAAGGGGAAGACGTATACCAGAGAGATCTGGAAGAGGCGTTTTCTGTCACCCGCTCTACTGTATCCAAAGTAGTCAAGCTGATGGAAAGTAAAGGCCTGATCCGCCGGGAGTCCGTTTTTCATGATGCCCGGCTGAAAAAACTGATTTTAACCGATAAAGGGCGGGAAGTACACCAGTTGGCGGCCAAAGGGAACGAGCAGTTGGAGATCCGTCTGGAAAAAGGGTTTTCTCCCATGGAAAAAGAACAACTCCTCTCTTTCCTGCGCCGTGTCACAGAAAATTTGGAAAACAGCTAAATTGTATCCTGCACTTTATTCTATATCCGGAGCGAGTGTTGGTTGTAGAAAGCTCCGGCTAAGATTTTAGGAAAGGAATGATATGAAAGTATGGTCAAAAAACTGGCTGCAAGTATCCGTCAGTATAAAAAAGCTTCTATACTGGCCCCATTAACCGTAGTTGTAGAAGTATTGATGGAAATCCTGATCCCCTTGATTATGGCGGAACTCATTGACCGGGGAATCGATAAGGGAAATATGGAGGCAGTGTGGCTGTATGGCATTTTGTTGCTGGTAGCCGCAATCATTTCCCTGATTTTTGGCGCCTTGGCCGGAAAATACGCGGCAATCGCTTCTTCCGGTTTTGCCAGAAACCTCCGTCACGATATGTATTATAAAATTCAGGAATATTCCTTTGCGAATATCGATAAATTTTCCACGTCCAGTATTATCACTCGTCTTACCACAGACGTCACCAACATTCAAAACGCCTATCAGATGCTTTTGCGTATGGCGGTGCGCTGCCCGGTTATGCTGGTGTTTGCTATGATCGTTTCCTTTGGCATTGACGCCCAGCTTTCGTTGGTGTTCCTTTGCGCTATCCCGTTTTTGGGATTCGGCCTGTGGCTGATTATGAGCCGGGTACACCCCATCTTTGAGCGGGTGTTCAAGACCTATGATAAATTGAACCGAATCGTTCAGGAAAACCTGCGGGGTATCCGGGTGGTAAAGTCCTTTACCCGGGAAGATTTTGAGATCAATAAATTTGAGGATGTTTCCCAAGCCATTTATAAGGACTTTTCCAAGGCGGAAAAGACGCTGGCTTTTAATATGCCCTTGATGCAGTTCAGCATGTATGCCTGCACCTTGATCGTTTGCTGGTTTGGAGCCAGAGCCATTGTGGCCTGCGGCGGAGATGCTGCCACCGGCCTTTCTACCGGCGAGTTTTTGAGCCTGATTACCTATGCGGCTCAGATTCTGATGAGCCTGATGGCGGTTTCCATGGTATTCGTGATGATTACCATCTCCCGGGCTTCTGCAGAACGTATCGCAGAGATCTTGGATGAGGAGAGCAGCCTCTCCAACTGTGATAACCCCATTCATGAGGTGAAGGATGGCTCTATCGTTTTTGATGATGTGGTTTTCTCCTATTCTAAGAAAAACGAAAAGCCGGTGCTGGATCACATCAATTTAAATATCAAGTCCGGTCAGACGATTGGTATTCTGGGTGGTACCGGTTCTTCCAAGAGTAGTTTGGTACAGTTGATTCCCCGGCTTTATGATGTCAGCAGCGGTCGGGTGACAGTAGGCGGCGTGGATGTGCGCGAGTATGATATCGAAAGCCTGCGTAACCAAGTGGCCATGGTGCTGCAAAAGAATGAACTGTTCTCCGGAACCATCAAAGATAACCTGCGTTGGGGCAACGAAAACGCTACTGATGAAGAAATGGTGCGTGTGTGCAAACTGGCCTGTGCCGATGAGTTTGTGTCGGCTTTCCCTAAAGGATATGATACATATATCGAGCAAGGCGGTACCAATGTTTCCGGTGGCCAGAAACAGCGTCTGTGTATTGCCCGTGCCCTGCTGAAAAAGCCCAAAATCCTCATTTTGGACGACTCCACTAGCGCGGTGGATACCAAGACCGACGCGATGATCCGTAAAGCATTCCGAAAGGAGATCCCGGACACCACCAAGATCATTATCGCCCAGCGTGTTTCTTCTGTGCAGGACGCAGACCAGATCTTAGTTTTGGATGATGGTAAGCTGATGGCCCACGGTACCCATGAGGAACTGTTGGAATCCAGCCCCATTTATAAGGAAGTTTACTATTCTCAGAACAAAGGAGGGAGCATCAATGAGTAATCGTTCCAATACGGCATTTGCAAAAGGGGCTCCCGAACGTGGAGGGGCACCGCAAGTCCCTTCCGGTACCATTAAAAGACTGCTGAAATATCTGAAGCCCTATCGTTTCCACTTAGTGGTGGTGGTAATCTGTATTTTAATCAGTGCGGCAGCCAGCGTGGCTTCTTCTCTGTTTATCCAGGTGCTTATCGATGATTTTATCGCCCCTCTCTTGTTAGAAAATGATCCGGTATTCACAGGGCTTTTGCAGGCTGTGGGCGTGATGGTCTGTATTTATATAGCAGGTATTGTAGGCACACTGATTTATAACCGGATGATGGCGGTGATCGCCCAAGGCACCCTGCGCAATATCCGTGACGCCATGTTCCGGAGAATGCAGAGCCTCCCCATCCGCTATTTTGATACCCATACCCATGGCGATGTGATGAGCCACTACACCAACGATACCGATACTCTGCGCCAGATGATCTCTCAGAGCTTGCCCCAGGCGGTTTCTTCTTGTGTCACCATTTTGGCAGTGTTTTTTTCCATGCTGTATTTGAGCATCTGGCTGACCCTGTTTGTGCTGGCCGCTATTATGGTGATCCTGTGGATTATCAAAAAGATCGCAGGAAAGAGCAGTACCTACTTTATCAAGCAGCAGGAAGCGCTGGGCACGGTAAACGGATTTATCGAAGAAATGATCAACGGCCAGAAAGTGGTCAAGGTCTTTTGTCATGAAGAAAAGGCCAAAGAAGATTTTGACAAGGTAAATGACGGCCTGTGCTATTGTGCTACGGAGGCCAACACCTACGCCAACATCCTGATGCCCATTATGAACAACATTGGCTATATCCTGTATGTGCTTATTGCAGTTATCGGCGGCGGCATGGCTATTGCTGGAGTCCCCAATCTGGGACTGGTAGGAATGGGTACCCTGACATTGGGTACTATTGCTTCCTTCCTGACCCTTTCCCGTAACTTTATCAACCCAATCGCCCAGGTTTCCCAGCAGCTCACCTCTGTGGTAATGGCTTTGGCAGGCGCTTCCCGTATCTTTGACCTGATGGACGAGGAACCGGAGACAGACAACGGATATGTTACGCTGGTCAATGCTAAATATGACGGCGACAAGCTGACAGAGTGCAAGGAATCCACCGGTCTTTGGGCTTGGAAGCATCCCCATGGGGACGGCACCGTGACCTACACGAAGCTGGAAGGAAATGTGGTACTGGACCATGTAGACTTTGGCTATGTACCCGATAAAATCGTTCTTCACGACATCTCCCTGTATGCGGAGCCGGGCCAGAAGATCGCGTTTGTGGGCGCTACCGGTGCAGGCAAGACCACCATTACCAATTTGATTAACCGCTTTTACGATATTGCCGACGGTAAGATCCGCTATGATGGCATCAACATCAATAAGATCAAAAAGGGTGATCTGCGCCGCTCTTTGGGTGTGGTTTTACAGGATGTCAACCTGTTTACCGGCACGGTAATGGAAAATATCCGGTATGGCCGCCTAGACGCCACCGACGAAGAGTGTATTGCAGCGGCAAAGCTGGCCAATGCCGACAAGTTTATTCGTATGCTCCCCAACGGCTATGATACCGTGCTGGAAGGGGACGGCAGCGGTCTTTCTCAGGGCCAGCGTCAGTTGATCTCCATTGCTCGTGCGGCAGTGGCCGACCCGCCGGTTATGATTTTGGATGAGGCTACCTCCTCCATCGATACCCGCACCGAAGCTATTGTGCAGAGCGGTATGGATGCTCTGATGCATGGACGTACTGTGTTCGTGATTGCCCACCGTCTTTCCACGGTGCAGAACTCGGATGTGATTATGGTGTTGGATCATGGACACATTATCGAGCGCGGCAGCCACGATGACTTGATCCGGCAAAAGGGACGCTACTATAGCTTGTATACTGGTGCCTTTGAACTGGAATAATCCATATTTTTGAAAAGGAGGGTCTTTTGACCCTCCTT
>CALWIS010000251.1 GCA_944380795.1 uncultured Clostridia bacterium
TGGCAGCACTTGTGGATGGCAACGGAAGCCACGCCGCCGCAGCCGATAATCAATGCTTTTCCCATAGTAATCATCCTCCTGTTATATAATACGATTTTATTATTTTTTATGGTAACCATACCCTGCCCTGCATCCGGTGGATACACAGCACAGGCAGATTTTTAACAGTTACAGAGAGAGCAGTTCCTCCACAAAATGAGGGTACTGTTCCCAGTATGCCCGATACACCCGGTCTTTTCCGTCCAGATTCAGCTGATACATCCGGAAAACCACCGGGAAGTTTTTGGGCTGCCACTGTTCCCGGTAGGAATACTGGTATTTCATGCCCAGTTTCTGCATCACCGCGCCGCTTCGAGGGTTATTCACATCGTGGGTGGCGGTGATATAAGGGACGGCATCCCGGCGCAGCTGCTCCACCACGGCTTTGGCTGCCTCGGTGGTTATGCCCTGATGCCAGTACTCCTTCCGCAGGCCGTAGCCGAAATCCCGGCTTTCATTGTCGCTGACATTGACATACCCGATAGGCTGGTTTTCTTCCCGCAGACATACGGCATAGTGGTAGCTTTGGGGGCGGCTGTACTGGGACAGGTATCGCTCCTGCAAATGCTGCCGGGCTTCTTCCAGTGTTTTTACCGGAAACCACGGCAAAAAGGTATTCACTTCTTCATCCCGCAAAATCACAAAGAGGGCGGGAGCGTCCTCCGGGGTAAACCGCCGGAGAATCAGCCGGGGCGTTAAAAGAGTGGGGGTGTTTTCCATGTGATTTTCCTTTAGTTTTCCAGCGCCAACAGCATTTCCCGCAGAATCTTACACGCCGCCATGGCGGAAATTCCGCTGGGATCATAGTGGGGGCTCAATTCATTGATATCGCAGGCCACCACGTTGGGCTTCTGGCACACCAGCGTGGACGCTTTTCGCAGCTGGTCAAAGGTCACGCCGCCGGGTTCCGGCGTACCGGTCCCCGGGAACACAGACGGATCCATAACATCCAGATCCACGGTGAAATATACCGGGACATTTCCCAGCTTGTCCAGTGTTTCTTCCAGCCCTTCAAAATCAAACTTCCGGGTGGTTACATGGTCTTTTCCAAAAGCAAATTCCTCCCGGTCGCCGGAACGGATGCCAAACTGGAAGATCTTTCCGTCTCCAATAATATCCCAGCACCGGCGAATGACACAAGCATGGGATAACTTCACGTCCAGATAGTCCTCCCGGAGGTCGGCATGGGCGTCAAAATGGACGATGTGAATATCCGGGTATTTTTCCGCTGCGGCCCGAAAGGCGCCCAGCGTTACCAGATGTTCGCCGCCCAACATAAAGGGCCGCTTACCGTCCGCCAGAATGGTTCTGGCCCGCTCCTCGATGGCTTCCAGGGCCAGCTGGCTGCTGCCAATACACAACTCAATATCGCCGCTGTCAAAAAAGGCATAATCGGTCATGTCCTTATCCTGATATGGACTGTAGGTCTCCATACCAAAGGATTCATGACGAATGGCGCTGCTGCCGAAGCGGGTGCCGGGACGGTAGGAAGTGGTGGAATCAAAGGGCGCGCCGAACAAGACGGTAGAAGCGTCCTCGTACTCGGCATCGCAGCCCAAAATGGTTTCAATATTTTTATTCAACATTAGATAACAACTCCTCTACATAGCGGGGAAGATAGAACGCGCCCTTATGCAGGGTGGTGGTGTAATAACGACAGCCAAGGCCCCGCATATTCCACCGGGTTTCGTTTAAATCCCGCAGGGGATGGTATTTTTTAGAAGCAAAGCCGAACAGCCAGTGCCCGGAGGGATAGGTGGGGATATGAGCCTGATACACCTTGTGAATAGGGAAGGAAGAGGCGATATTCTTGTGGGCCCGCTGGCAGGCATGAGCGTCCTCATCATAGAAGGGGCTCTCGTGCTGGTTTACCATGATGCCGTCCTCTTTGAGGGCTTTAAAGCAGTTGCCGTAAAACTCCCGGGTAAACAATCCTTCGCCGGGGCCAAAGGGGTCGGTGGAATCCACAATAATCAGGTCGTATTCTTCCTCGCAAAAGCGGATAAACTTCAATCCGTCCTCATAGTAGATATTCAGTCGGGGATCGTCCAGGCAGCAGGCGGTTTGCGGAAGATACTTTTTGCACACCTCCACCACCAGCGGGTCGATCTCCACCATGTCGATGGTCTCAATTTCAGGATACCGAACCAGCTCTCGCACCACACCGCCGTCACCAGCGCCGATGACCAGCACCTTTTTTACGTTGGGATGCACGGCCATGGGAATATGGGTAATCATCTCGTGATAGATGAACTCATCCTTTTCCGTGAGCATCATGTAGCCGTCCAAGGTGAGGAAACGGCCAAATTCCGGGGATTCAAACACATCAATGCGCTGAAATTCGCTTTTGCCGCTGTACAGCTGACGGTCTACCCGGATGGAGAGCTTCACATTGGGGGTCTGGGCTTCCGAGAACCAGAAATTCACAAGTATCAATCCTTTCTATCAAAAAATCCGCGAGATGGCGCGGAGCGAATTTACGGATTCCAAAGGAACTTAGTTCCTTTGGCGGGAGTATGAGGGCAGAGCCCTCATCACAGCGAAGCGAAAGCGAGCCAGCAAATAAACAAAATTCGCAGGAAGCCCCAAGAGCTGCGAAGCAGCGCGAGGGATGACAAGGACAACGCTTTCAAAACAGTACAAATTCAAAAGCTATCAAGCACACACATAGGTGAACCTTTACCAAACATCCGGGAAAATGCATCTAAATTTGGGTACAGGCAACGCCCTTGATAATTCCGATTTTCAATTGGAAAATCGGAGGAAAGAAACAGTAGGAACCAGGCAGGGCCCCTTTTTTCTTGCAAAAGGGGCCCTCTTGCAAAATGTCCCACTGGAACATTTTGCAATTCACCCCCGAACATGTGCTTTTCAGGTTGAAGTGTTCCGCTCTCTGCGGAGAGCGGCCAAAGGGAGCTTTGCCCCTTTGGAAACCCCATCACCTTTTATAAAAGGTGAACGAAAATTTTATAGTCGCGGGCTAACCTGTGCGATAAAACAACCGGTTCCACGCGTACAGATTCCACCCCGTTCATGCCGCGAATGACGTTCAGCCGCTCAATGCCCGGGTCTTCGGGGCCCGTCATGGAGCAGCCCTTTTCCTTGGCGTATTCGATATAATCCAGTATTTCCTCGGTAATTTCTTCACCGGGGGAGAGGATGGGGATTCCGGGCGGGTAACACATGACAAATTCACTGCAAATCCGTCCGCAGGTGCGGCGCAGGGGCAGCGATTCCTTATCCGCATAAAATGCCGCCTGGGGCGAAACCGCCACAATGGGCTCAATGTATTCCTGTACCATCAAATCGTTTTTGGGGCCGCTGTACCGCCGGCGGATTTCCGCCATGGCGCTCACCAGCCGCTCCACCTCGCGCTGACGGTCTCCGATGGAGAGATAGGCCAGAATATTGCCTAGGTCGCCAAACTCGATCTGAATATCATACTCGTCCCGGAGCAGGTCGTAAACCTCAATGCCCGCCAGACCGATATCCAGTGTGTTGACCGACAGCTTGGTCACATCAAAATCGTAAATGCTGTCCCCGTTAATCAGTTCCCGGGAATAAGCATAATAGCCGCCGATGCGGTTGATTTCCGAACGGGCGTATTCCGCCAGCTTGACCACGCCTGTAAAGGCTTCTTTGCCCCGCAGCGCCAGATTCCGGCGGGAAATATCCAAACTGGACAGCAGCAGATAGGAGCCGCTGGTGGTTTGGGTCAGGTTGATGATCTGCCGCACATGGCCCTCCTGCATGGCCGGGCCGGTGAGAAGCAGGGAGCTCTGGGTCAGGCTGCCGCCGGATTTGTGCATGGACACCGCCGCCATATCCGCGCCTGCCGCCATAGCGGAAACAGGCAGGCCCTCGCCGAAATAGAAGTGGGTGCCGTGAGCTTCGTCTGCCAGACACAGCATCCCGTATTTGTGGGCCAGCTTGACAATGGAGCGCAGGTCAGAGCAGATGCCGTAATAGGTGGGGTTATTCACCAGCACCGCCTTGGCGTCCGGGTTCTTGCGGATGGCCATTTCCACATCCTTTACGCTCATGCCCAGCGGGATGCCCAGGCGGTCGTCACAGGCCGGGTTCACATACACCGGCACTGCGCCGCACAACACCATGGCTCCCATAACGCTGCGGTGAACGTTCCGGGGAAGGATGATTTTTTCTCCCCGCTTGGCCACAGACAAAATCATGCTCTGTACGGCGGAGGTAGTTCCCCCCACCATTAAAAAGGCGTGAGCCGCCCCGAAGGCCTCGGCAGCCAGTTCCTCCGCTTCCCGGATAACGGAAACCGGATGGCACAGGTTGTCAAGGGGCTTCATGGAGTTCACGTCCATACGCATACAGGTTTCGCCTAACAGAGCCGTCAGCTCCGGGTTGCCCCGGCCCCGCTTATGGCCGGGCACATCAAAGGGGACGACCCTCATTTTCTGAAATTTTTCCAGCGCCTCATAAATGGGCGCGCGTTCCTGAGAAAGCGGCATGGTTCCTTCCCCCTCAATAAATATTCCGCCCGCTGAAAATTTCTATCATTTCCTGCCGCAGGCTGTCCATAATAGCCAGCCGGGTTTGGGGCGGCAGCTCGTATACATCGGTATTAAACAGGTAGTTCTGCAAGTTGACTTCCTTCACCATCATCTTGGTGTGGAACAGGTTGGCCTCATACACATTGATGTCCACCGCGTCATACCGGCGCAGGATCTCTTTATCAATATAATCCTGAATGGAGGTGATCTTGTGGTCGAGGAACAGCTTCTGCCCGTCCACATCCCGGGTAAATCCCCGCACGCGGTAGTCCATGGTAATGATATCGGAATCAAAGGAATTGATGAGGTAATCCAGCGTGGACAACGGCGTAATTTCCCCGCAGGTAGCCACGTCAATATCCACCCGGAAGGTGGCAAGACAGGTATCGGGATGATACTCGGGATAGGTGTGCACCGTTACATGGCTCTTGTCCAAGTGAGCCACCTGTGTTTCTCCCTGTACGGGAATCATGGAGCCCTCGGCAATGAGGATGGTCACCGACGCTCCCTGTGGCTCGTAGTCCTGCCGGGAAACGTTCAGCACCGTGGCGCCGATCATATCAGTGAGTCGGGTGAGGATATTGGTCAGGCGCTCCGAGTTATACTGCTCGTCAATATAGGCGATATAGTCCTTTTGCTCCCTTGGGGTTTTGGCATAGCACACGTCATAGATATTAAAGCTCAACGCTTTTGTCAGGTTATTAAACCCGTATAGTCTCATTTTCTGATCCATGACCAATCCTCCTGCCTGGGAACCTTGCCCCATTAAAAACTTCTAAATTTATAGTAAATATCAAAAAGATAGTTTATAAAATAAGTAAATAAAAAACGCAGATGATAGCTGCCATCACCTGCGTTTCATCATTTTCTGTTATAACGGGGCACCTGGTGTTTTCGCTCTAAAGCGTACGTTCCCCGATGATACAGATTTCAGAGTCTATATAGCAAATATCTTACTTTTACCACTCTTATTGATCGTTTCACAAGTTGATGTGCAAGCGCACTGGTTATAAAGTGACCAACTTATAAAATTTGAGTATACACTCCATCAATAAGGCAACCAGAGTTGCCAATCGGCAGTTGACCCGGCTGTCCGTATGGCCTTGACCCAAAAGCTGGGTGGTCAAAAATATTTGCATGAAACTCTGTAAAAAGCATCATTCCATTGCTATTTTATACTACACTTTTTCGGGAAAAAAGTCAAGACAAAAACCTTCCAAAACACCCAGCGGTTTCCTCTAGAGTCCCCTGCCCCCAGAGAGCCGGTAATGCTGGAATTCCCTAAGGAAATATGCTATACTGAAAGCCAAAGGATAACAAAAATAAGGGGGCCCTCAAATGGGAAAGAATTTTAATGAACTGGCATTGGAAATGCACCGCACCCATCAGGGAAAGATCGAGACGGTGAGCCGCGTAAAGCTGGAAACCCGGGACGACTTGAGCACCGCCTACACACCCGGTGTAGCGGAGCCCTGCCGGAAAATCCACGAAAATCCAGACGATGTTTACGAATACACCCTAAAGGGCCGTACCATTGCTGTGGTGTCCGACGGCAGCGCCGTATTGGGTCTGGGAAACATCGGCGCACAGGCGGCTATCCCCGTTATGGAGGGCAAGGCTGTGCTGTTTAAGGAGTTCGGCGGCGTAGACGCCGTGCCTGTTTGTCTGGATACCCAAGACACCGAGGAGATCATCCGCACGGTGAAGAATATTGCCCCCTGCTTTGGCGGCATCAATCTGGAGGACATCGCTTCTCCTCGCTGCTTTGAGATCGAGCGCCGGCTGGAAGAAGAACTGCCCATCCCGGTATTCCACGACGACCAGCACGGTACCGGAATTGTGGTGACCGCCGCTCTACTCAACGCCCTAAAGGTGGTAGGAAAGAAGATCGAGGATATTAAAATCGTCCTCAACGGCCCCGGAGCCGCCGGCACCGCCATTATCAAAATGATGCTGGCTGCCGGCGCCAAATATATTATTGCCTGCGACGAAAACGGCATCCTGTACAAAGAGCGCGGCGTGGGTATTGCCGACCACAAAGAAATGCTCTGCCACATTACCAACCCCGACGACCTGCGGGGCACACTGGCCGACGCCTTGGTGGGAGCCGATGTATTTGTGGGCGTTTCCGTAGGCGGCGCTCTTAAGCCGGAAATGATCCGTACCATGGCGAAAGATCCCATTGTGTTTGCCATGGCCAATCCCACGCCGGAAATCATGTACGATGAGGCCAAGGCCGCAGGCGTCCGGGTCATGGGTACCGGCAGAAGCGACTTTCCCAACCAGATCAACAACGTGCTGGCCTTCCCTGGTATCTTCAAGGGCGCTTTGGCAGCCCGTGCCCGGGATATTACCCCGGAAATGAAGGTAGCGGCGGCACAGGCCATTGCTTCCGTCATTGCGCCGGAGGAGCTCAACGAGGAATTTATTATCCCCAGCATTTTTGACCGCCGTGTTACAGAAGCCGTGGCAAAGGCCGTGGCGGAAGCCAGCCGGAAATAAATCTGTTTTCATTCCCAGGCAGCAACACAAAAAGTTTTACTCGATTTTTTTCAAAAAATCGCAGGGTTTCCAAAGGGGTGTTGTTTGCCAGTGGCAAACGTTGAACACCGACCGAGCCGGCAGGCGAGACCGGCGCCACTTTGGCCGCTCTCCGCAGGGAGCGGAACCCTTTCTATTCCCACGACGCAGGAAGGGGGGAGAAAACAGCCCAGTGGGCTGTTTTCGAGGGGAAACCCACGTCTGGAGTTTCCCCAGAAGATCTTCCCCATTCCCACATTTTTTCATAACGTCAGCTTCCCATAAACTAAAAAAATCCCTCAGGAGAATGGTCGGGGGTCATAAGAAAGCAAAATCAATTTTCGCAGGAACGGCATGGCTTCGGTCATGCCGTTTCCTGTTTCATCAGCTCATCCACGGGGATAAATCCCACAAGGTCGTAGGAAATGCGGAT
>CALWIS010000252.1 GCA_944380795.1 uncultured Clostridia bacterium
GAAAGGGATTCCTTGAAGTTCTGCGTCCAAAACAGAGCGCGGCGGCGGAAAAACCAAGGAGGATTTTTCAAATGGCAGTCGTATCTATGAAACAGCTCCTGGAGGCCGGCGTACACTTCGGCCACCAGACCAGAAGATGGAACCCCAAGATGGCTCAGTACATCTTCACCGAGCGCAATGGTATCTATATCATTGACCTGCAGAAGACCGTAAAGAAGCTGGAGGAAGCTTATAACTTCGTCCGTGACCTGTCCACCGAGGGTAAGTCCGTTCTGTTTGTCGGCACCAAGAAGCAGGCTCAGGAGTCTGTGAAGGACGAGGCTGTCCGCGCTGAGGCTTTCTATGTAAACGCTCGTTGGCTGGGCGGTATGCTCACCAACTTCCGCACCATCCGCCGCAGAATCGATCGCCTGCGTCAGTTGCGCACCATGCAGGAGGACGGCACCTTTGATCTGCTGCCCAAGAAGGAAGTTGTAAAGCTGAACCTGGAAATCGAGAAACTGGAGAAGTTCCTGGGCGGCATCAAGGACATGAAGCAGCTCCCCGGTGCTCTGTTCATCGTTGACCCCCGCAAGGAGCGCATCGCCGTTTCTGAGGCCCAGAAGCTGGGTATTCCGATCGTTGCTATCGTTGACACCAACTGCGATCCCGATGAGATCGATTATGTGATCCCCGGCAACGACGACGCTATCCGCGCTGTCAAGCTGATCTCCGCTACCATGGCAAACGCTATCATCGAAGGCCGCGAGGGCCGCATGGGCGCTGCTGCCGCTGAAGAGAAGGAAGAAGAGGCCGAGGAGACCGCTGAATAATTTCAGAAGTCTGATTGGACCGATGCCCGCCTGTACCAAGTTCAGACGGGCATTTTTCAGATAAAAGATTTTGGGAGCAAAAATGCTCCTGGACTTATAGTGAATTGGAGGAATTTCAAATGGCTTTTACCGCAAAAGACGTTGCTGCACTCCGTGAGAAGACCGGCTGCGGCATGATGGACTGCAAGAAGGCACTGACCGCTTCCAACGGCGATATGGACGCCGCTCTTGATTTCCTGCGTGAAAAGGGCCTGGCTGCTGCTGTTAAGAAGGCTGACCGTATTGCTGCCGAGGGCGTTGCTTTTGCTACTGTGAACGCTGAGGGTACTGTGGGCGTTGTGATCGAAGTTAATGCTGAGACCGACTTCGTTGCTAAGAACGCTGAGTTCCAGAACTTTGTAAAGGTTTGCGCTGATACCGTAATTGCTCAGAACCCCGCTGATGTGGAAGCTCTGCTGGCTTGCAAGGCTGAAGGTTCCGAGCTGACCGTTGACGCTCTGCTGAAGGAGAAGATCCTGGTTATCGGCGAGAACATCAAGGTTCGCCGTTTTGCCCGCTTTGAGGGCCATGTTGCCTCTTATATCCATGCAGGCGGCCGTATCGGCGTGCTGGTGAACTTCGACACCGATGTAGCCGGCAAGGATGGCTTTGCTGACTATGCAAAGGATATTGCAATGCAGGTTGCAGCTGCTAACCCCGGCTACCTCAACGAGGCTTCCGTGCCTGCCGAGGCTATCGATCATGAGAAGGAGATCCTGCTGGCTCAGATCGCTAACGATCCCAAGAATGCCAACAAGCCCGACGCTATCAAGGAGAAGATGGTGGTTGGCCGTATTGGCAAGTTCTATAAGGAGAATTGCCTGGTAAATCAGGAGTTCGTAAAGGATCCCGACCTGACTGTTTCCAAGTACACCGAGAAGGTGGCCAAGGAACTGGGTGGCTCCATTGTTGTTACTGGTTTTGTCCGCTTTGAGAAGGGCGAGGGCCTGGAGAAGCGCAACGACAATTTCGCTGAGGAAATCGCCAGCATGGTGAAGTAAATTCCACAAAATTAGCAATTAAAAAAGGGTCTGCCCAACAGGACAGGCCCTTTTTGTGTGTTTTTCCGAAACATGCAGAAGTTTCTGTAAGAAAATGCCGATTTACTAATGTGCGTATTTCCGCTATAATAAAGGGTAGAAATAAAAAAGAATAGTACCCAATTTTCTACGAGAGGAGTTTCGATATAGTATGGAGAGATTAGTCGGTACAGTTTCCAGAGGAATTAGAGCCCCTATTATCCGGGAGGGAGATCCTCTTAGTGATATTGTAGTTCAGTCGGTTTTGGATGCTGCCCAAAGCGGTGGCTTTACCGTGCAAGACCGGGATGTAGTGGCTGTTACGGAGGCAGTAGTAGCTCGCGCACAGGGAAATTATGCCCATGTGGACGATATTGCCGCTGATGTGAAGGCTAAGTTTGGCGATGACACTATCGGTGTGATTTTCCCCATTCTCAGCCGAAACCGTTTTGCCATCTGTCTGCGGGGAATCGCCAAGGGTGCTAAAAAAATCGTTTTGATGCTCAGCTATCCTTCTGATGAAGTAGGAAACCATCTGGTAGATTTGGATATGCTGGACGAAAAAGGGGTTAACCCGTGGAGCGATGTGCTCACTGAGGTCAAATTCCGCAAGCTATTTGGCTACCAGAAGCATACCTTTACCGGAGTAGACTACATCGAATATTACAAGCAGCTCATTACTGATTGTGGTGCAGAAGTGGAGATTATTCTGGCCAACAATTGCAAGACTATTTTGGATTATACCAAAAGCGTGTTGTGCTGCGATATCCATACCCGTGCCCGTACCAAGCGCTTGCTAAAGGCCGCCGGAGCGGAAAAGGTGTATGGTCTGGATGAGATTATGAATCAGCCAATTAACGGCAGCGGTTTTAATGCGGATTATGGCCTGCTGGGTTCCAATAAGGCCACCGAGGATACTGTGAAGCTGTTCCCGCGGGATTGTCAGGCCTTTGTGGATGATGTCCATGCTAAGCTTTTGGAAAAGACCGGTAAAAATGTAGAAGTTATGGTTTATGGTGACGGTGCCTTTAAGGACCCGGTAGGGAAGATCTGGGAACTGGCAGATCCGGTGGTTTCTCCAGCCTTTACACAGGGTTTGGTAGGAACCCCCAACGAAGTGAAGCTTAAGTATTTAGCCGATAATGATTTTGCTGATTTGAAGGGCGATGAGCTCAAAGCTGCCATTTCGGAATATATCAAGCATAAAGATGCGGATCTGGTAGGAAATATGGCTTCTCAGGGCACTACGCCTCGTCGCCTTACTGATCTGATTGGCTCTTTGGCAGACCTCACTTCTGGCAGTGGTGACAAGGGCACCCCCTTTATCTATATCCAAGGCTACTTTGATAATTATACTGCTGATTGCTAAAATGGCCATTTAAAGCCATTTTTTAGCACTAAATATGTATTACTACACCATCATTACACCATTTGCTTTGGTATGACATAGTAAAAAAATGACCCTACCGTAAAAAGTAGGGCCATTTTTATTTTTATTCTTCCACGCCTTCAATCTTGCTTTTCAGGCCCTGGACAATCTTAGTGAGGAATCCCGGCAGCGGTACGCCGATGTCCCCGATGTTCTCCAAAATGGAAATAACCTCGTTGACGATGAGCCATACCGCCACCAAGGAAGCCGCCAGCATGGGCAGGTGAATCTCAAACCCCAGCTGGGCGCCGCAGTACAACAGCAACCAGTCCACCACAGCGCCCACGCCGATAAGCAGCCACATGCACACCTTTTTGGCGATGCCCAGCACA
>CALWIS010000253.1 GCA_944380795.1 uncultured Clostridia bacterium
GGAGGAACGAGTCTTTACCGCACGGGTACCCAAAATTACCCGGTGCTGGAACGCCACAAACACCCCAGGCACTCCGCTTGCTGCCATGGCAAAAGCACAGCGAAGGTTTTCATACCCATCGGTGAGGGGGTGCTCCAATGGCAGCTGGCTGCCGGTGAGCACAATCGGCACCGGTACATTTTCCAGCATATAGGAGAGCATCGCCGCCGTATACCCCATGGTATCGGTGCCGTGGGTGAGGACGATCCCATCCCAGGCATGGGCGGAAAGCTCCTCATAAATGCACCGGGCGGCTGTCTGCCAATGCTCCGGCTGAATATTGGAGGAATCTAGAGAAAACAGGTCTCGCGGCTGGATATCATAAGCCGGAGTCATACTTTCCAAGTGGCTCAGCAGGGCATGGCTGTCCAGCGCCGGGCACAGCCCGCTGTCGCCGGGACGGCAGGCAATAGTGCCTCCGGCGCAGAGAAGAAGGATTCTTTTTTTAGAAGTGTTTGTCTGCATATTTTCAAAACCTTTTCTTTATATAATATCAGGGAACAACGCGTTTCGCTTGTTCCCTTTTATTTTACCACAGGTTTCCCATACTTTTCAATTTTTCAGGTCAGAGGCGTCAAAACGGGTCTTTAATTTTTCCAAAGCCTTTTTCTCAATGCGGGATACATAGCTGCGGCTGATTGACAGCTTTTTTGCCACCTCCCGCTGGGGCAAGGGTGTTCCACCATGGAGACCATAACGCAAAACCACAATCATTTTTTCCCGCCTATTCAAACTCTCGCAGATGAATCGATATAACTGCTCCGACTTCATCTTGGAGTCGATCAATTCCACAATGTTGTCGTCTGTAGCCATAGTATCAATTAAGGTGAGCATATTTCCATCTTTATCCGTCTCAATAGGCTCGCTCATGGAGATATCCTGGGCATTCTTTTTTCCACTGCGAAAATACATTAGAATCTCATTTTCAATACACCGAGAGGCATAACTGGAAAGCCGTATCCCCTTATCCGGGTCAAAACTGTCAATGGCCTTAATCAGTCCAATGGTTCCAATGGAGATTAGATCGTCCTGGTCAGTATTGCCGGCATAATATTTTTTGATAATGTGGGCAACCAACCGAAGATTTCTCTCTATGAGAGCTTCTCTGGCTTTTGGGTCTCCCTTCTTCATCCGCTGCAAAAATTCGGCTTCCTCTTTTGCTGTAAATGGCTTGGGAAACGAACCGGCTCCGGTTACGTGCAGGATCGTAAAATACAGGTTCGATAAAATCTCCATCAGCATTTGCCACATAGTACTCACAGCCTTTCTAAAAAAACAGTCTTTGTACTATTTATATGGAATTTCTTCTGGTGTTACACCAATATTTTCATCAGAAAGCAGGAGACCGGAATCGCCTTTTATAAATTTTTTTGGTATCCACCGGATTTTCTGCTATACTGAAAGTACGGATCATACTTTTGGGGAGGAACTTCTATGCTGCATGAAGATAAGATTGTATGCTGTTTTATAGGACACCGGATGATACCAGAACCGGAACCGGTGATGGAACAGGTAGAAAACTGGATTCAGCTTTTGCTATCCATGGAAAAGCCCCTCCGGTTTTTAAACGGCGGGATGGGGTACTTTGACAAGATCTGCTGCGATACAGTAGCAAAGTATAAAAAATTGTATCCCCAGCGGGAAATAGAGCATTGGCTGGTGATTCCCTACATGACCTCCAATCTGCAAACAGACAAGAAAAATTTGCAGGGAATCTATGATAAAATTATTCAGCCTACTTTTCCAGAGGGGATGCCCCGACAAACTGCCCTTCCGGCACGGAATCACTGGATGGTAGATCAGTCCGACTATGCCCTGGCCTAGGTCACTCATCCCAGTGGGGGCGCTTACCAGACGTTTTCCTATGCTCTACAGCGACCCCATATCTCCGTAATACAAATTGGGAGCCTGACTCTTCCCTAATAAATACCAAAAAGGCTGTGAGATACCGAAAATCATGGTATCTCCAGCCTTTTTGGGTAAGAAAATTATTTTGCCGGAAGCTTTAGCTGCTGGCCGGGATAGATGGTATTGGAGGTGAGGCCGTTGAGCTTTACGATCTCCGTATACCGGGAACCGGAACCCAGGTTTGCCGCGGCGATCTTCCAGAGAGTATCTCCCTGCTTAACGGTATAATCGCGGGAAGGCTCGGGCGTTGCGGCAGGAGGAACGGCAGTACTTCCGGGAATTTTCAGCTTCATGCCGGGATAAATGGTCTCGCTTTTCAGCCCGTTAAGCGCCACGATTTCTTTATAACGGCTGGCGGAGCCCAGATACTTCTGGGAAATTTTCCATAGGGTGTCCCCGGATTGTACCTGATGCCAGAAAGTGGACGGCGTCTCCTGTTCGGGCTGCTGAAAAGCGAGATGCTTTGTGGATACATATCCTGTTTTTCCGTTGGAAAGCTGCACTTTGCACACCCCGTTGCCCAAGTCCTGGGCAGAAATGGCGTCTCCTTTTGCAAGAGTAGCCACTGTCTGTCCTGTCAAATCTCCACGGGGATATACGGTTACGGACTCGGCCTGTATCCAGGCATCCACAAAATCTCCCGCTCCATTGACCCAGCCTTCATACTCCTGCCAGATAGAGGTTTCTTCCTGGCCCAGAGACCAGGCCCCGGCTCCCTTGAGGTCGTACTCCTCCACCAGTTTTAATTTTTCCTGATAGGAACGGTCATTTTCCAGCCAAGCCACGTAGTTTCCCGGCTTCAATACGGTGTTCCAACCAATGGAAATTTCCCCATCCTCCGGCCCCACAGTAAATTCCGCTTTTACCGACTGACTATTTTCGTCATACGTCACGGTTCCCTCGCAAGTCTCTAAAATTTGCAGGATGGTGCGGATACTCACGCCTTTTCCGGCAATACTGCCTCCATCTGTACTCCAAATCCGGCCGTAAAAGGGAATCCCAAGTACGATTTTTTCCGCCGGAACCCTGTCCAGAGCGTATTGCAGGGACTGCTTCACAAACTCTATGCTGGCCACTGGCCCGGCTTCTCCTCCCTCATAATGCTCATCATAGGTCATAATGAGAAGATGGTCAGCGTACTGGGCTAAGGCTTTATAATCGTAGGAGCCGTGCCAGCCGGTTTCCCACCCCTGGGGGTTGGCGGCCACCGCCACGGAGACCTCCTTTTCTGCCGGCAGCTTTTCTCGAAGCAGCTTTACCAGCTGGGTATACGCGTCCCGTTGCCGGTGAATGACGTTTTCAATATCCACATTCACCCCGTCAAGATCGTATTTCTCCACCGCCTGGGCAATGCCCTGGGCCAGGCTCTCCACATCCGAAAGGGCATTGATTCCCGCTTCCCTGTCCCAATGGTTGCTTAAAAACGGCACCACGCGGATTCCCTGCTGGTGCATAGACTGGATAAACGGAGAACTGATGTTGTTGAGTTTCAGACTCCCATCCTGATTCAGATCAAAATAGCTGGGGGAAACCACATCCATAGCACCATTGGCTTGTGTGACATATTCCATTTGCTGGGTATCGGTACCGCCATAAAGATAGCCCATGGTATAGCGGTCGGTGGCGGCAAAAGCCGAAAGGAACGAGGAAAACGCCAAACTTGCCACCAACACGCCGGATACCAGAATTTTCACTGTTTTTACCCGGACATTTTTTACATAGGAGCGCACGGTATCCTTCAGCCGTTTGTCCCGAGAGGAGGACACTTCCCCCGATTCAAATTCTTTGGCAAACTCCCCATCCCCTGCCGGGTATTCCAGCAAAAGGTCGCAGGTGCCGTCTTGATTGGGGACTAATCGCATTGCAGGTATCACCAAATCTCACCTTACCCTTCCAAAGTTTTCTTCTGGTCTTAGGGATAGTATGGATTTCCTTTCCTGGAATATCCCTGCCAAAGCGGATTCCATTTGACAAAATCTCCCGTTTGCGCTATACTGCAAAAGTATTGCTTCGCCACGAAGGCGAAAAAAGAAAGATGAACTTTCGTTTCCTGCGGTGTTTTATCACGCCGTGGGCTTATTGTGTTTGGCAGTAGGAAGGCCGGTAAGGCAAAGAGCAGCAGAAGCTGTTCGCTTTACCGGCCTTTTTCTATGCCTGTGAGTATCTCAAAACGAAAGGATCTGTTACCATGACGCGAATGAAATCCACCCGAAACCTGGTATTTACCGCCCTGTGCATTGCTCTGGGCTTGCTGCTCCCCACTGTATTCCATGCCTTTGGCGGCGGCAGCCAATTCCTCCCCATGCACCTGCCGGTGCTGCTGTGCGGTTTTCTCTGCGGTTGGCCCTGGGGGGCGGTTTGCGGCCTGCTCACTCCCCTGCTCTCCTCTCTCCTCACCCAGATGCCGCCCCTGTTCCCCACCGCCCCGGCCATGATGCTGGAGCTTTGCACCTACGGCATCCTTACCGGCATTTTCTACCGCCGTCTCCGGTGGAATGTATATCTCTCCCTGCTGGCCGCCATGCTGGGCGGGCGCATCGTCTCCGGTTTGGCCAATACCGTACTGATGGGGATGTCTGGAGCACCCTATGGCTTTGAGATGTTCCTCACGGCCTCCTTTGTCACCGCTTTGCCCGGCATCATCATTCAGATTATGATGATTCCTCTATTGGTGCTGGCACTGCAAAAATCCGGATTTCTCCGCCGGGATTGACTTTTTTCAGAAAGGGGTTTCCTATGGAAACGAAACACATTCAGGAATTTTTCGATAGCCGAGCCGCCCATTGGGACGAAACCTGCCATCACGACCCCCGGCGCATGGCCGCAGTGGCTTCCCTGGCCCAGATACACCCCGGGGACCGTGTGCTGGATATTGCCTGCGGTACTGGCGTATTTATCCCGGAACTGCTGGCACGGGAGCCTTCTCTGGTGCTGGGAGTCGATTTCTCCCCGGAGATGATCCGCATTGCCAAAGAAAAATTCCACGACCCGCGAGTGCAGCTGGAAGCTATAGACCTTTTTGATGTGGAGGAAACCAGCTTTGATGTTGCCACCATTTACAGCGCGTATCCCCATTTTCTCGATAAAGAAAAGCTGGTGAAAAAGCTTTTTTCCCTGCTGCGTCCCGGAGGAAGGTTCCTCATTGCCCACAGCGAGAGCCGGGAGACCATCAACAGCCGCCATCATCAGGGCGCCCAGGCGGTTTCAGTGCCCCTTCGACCGGTGCAGGAAGAAGCAAAGGTTTGGGAGACCCATTTCCAGTTGGATATTCTGGTGGATACGGAAGAATTCTATCTTTTGTCCGGCGTAAAAAAATAAACTGCGGGTACAGCAAAACTCGGAGAAAGGCTTTCTGGATGCCTTTTTCCGAGTTTCTTGTTTTTATCATTTTTCTGATGCCAATAATTTTGCCTGGGCCACTGCCTCGGCTATATACGCCTGCATGGGCTTGGGCTCCACCCCTACTACCCGGGCGCATTTGGTAATGGGAATCAGCACCTTTTTCGCTTCGCTGGAAGCTACTGCCGCCGCCATGGCCGGTGTGATTTCCCCCATCATGGAATTGGCCATTATAATGCCGATAGGCCCCAAGATCAGGTCTGCCCGGGCGCTGTTGAAGATCACCGCATTTTCTCCCGTGGCTCCGGCCTGAGCACCCGCTCGCAGCATGGCCGACGTTGCCATCACATTGGTGCCAACCGCCAGCAGTTCTACCCCCGGCAGTTCTGCCTGCCGCAGCTGTTCGATGAGGCCGCTGCCAATACCTCCGCCCTGTCCATCAATTACCAACAGTTTCATACGCTTCTCCGTTTCTTCCGTTCTGGTTTGCTCCACACAAAAAGGCGCTGCAAAACACCTGGTTTTGCAGTGCCTTTCGTTTTCTGTCATAGTTCCCGGCGGCCTTCAATGGCTCGGGAAAGGGTGACCTCATCCGCGTATTCCAAATCCCCGCCCACCGGGATGCCATAGGCCAGCCGGGTGACCCGGATTCCCATGGGCTTGAGCAGCCGGGAAATGTACATGGCAGTGGCTTCTCCCTCTACAGTGGGGTTGGTGGCCATAATGACCTCCTTCACCTGGGGGTCGCTGACCCGGGCCAACAGCTCCTTAATGTGAAGCTGGTCGGGTCCCACACCACTGAGAGGGGAAATCACTCCATGAAGGACGTGATAGGTAGAGTTAAACTCATTGGTGCGTTCCAACGCGAATACGTCCCGGGGGTCCTCCACCACACAGATAATGGATTTATCCCGATTATCGCTGCGGCAAACCGGGCATAACTCCTGGTCCGTCAGATTACAGCAAATCTTACAGTAATGAATCTTCTCGTGGGCCTGCACAATGGCGGAAGCAAAGGCCTCTGCCTCCTCCTTGGAAACCCCCAGAATATGATAGGCCAGCCGCTGGGCGGTTTTGTGCCCGATGCCCGGCAGCTTTTCGAATTGCTCCACCAGCGTTTCCAGAGGAGCCACATGATAAGACGCCATAGAATTAGAACAGCCCCGGTACGTTCAAGCCGCCGGACAGCTTCTCCATTTTCTCGCTTTTTTCGGTGGAAGCCGCCCGCAGGGCCTCGTTGGCAGCTGCAATAATCATATCGGAGAGCATCTCCACGTCCTCGGGGTCCACGACCTCGGGCTTCATGTCGATGGCCTTCAGTTCCATTTTACCGGTCACAGTCACCGTCACTGCGCCGCCGCCGGAAGTAGCGGTGTACTCCTTCTCTTCCAGCTCCTTAGCAAGAGCGTCCATATCCTCCTGCAGCTTTTGAGCCTGCCGAGCCAGCTGCTGAATGCTGCTTGCTCCGCCGCCGCCAAATCCCTGAGGTAATCTTGCTTTCATATTGAATTCCTCCTACTCTTTTTCAATAACTTCAATTCCTGCCTGCCGGGCCTCTTGGGTCAGCAGGGCAAGTGGGTCCTGGTCTTCTGCCTTTTTCTCCTCTGTGGGCTTATACGGGCCCAACTTATAAACCTGACCGGTCACCTGGCGGATAGCGTCCCGCATTTTATCCCGCTGGGACGATTTCCGCAAAAGCTCAAAGGCCAGCTCCTGAGGAGCATCTATCAGCACATAGCTCCCGCTCACATAAGCACTGGAGCCATGGAATGCTGCTGCAATGGACTGGGAATAACCCCGCAAAATCTGAAGAATCTCCGGCCACTCTTCCAAACGCTTGGCATTGGCCTGAATCTCCTCCATGGATACTGCCGCCTTGGAAGGCGCTTTGCGGGGTTCCTGAGGTACCGGGGCTTCCTGCCGGGGAGCCGGTTTCTCCGGTGCTGGGGGCGTTTCCTCCAACACGGGGGCAGGAGCTGCCGGTTCTTTGGGGGCTTCCTGGGGCTGGGGAGCTGGTACGCCGGAGCGCAGCTGCCTCTCCAAAGCCTCGATCCGCCGCACCAGAGCAGCGGTACTGTCCTCCAATTCCGGCGCACACAGGCGAATCAACGTCATTTCCATTTCTACCCGGCGGTTACCGCCTCGGCCCATGCGGTCAAGACTGGCCTGCAACACGGTAAGGCCGTGGAGAATCAGGGGCAGTGGGGCCGCCAAAGCCTGTTTAGAAAGCCTTTCCTGTTCCTCTGGGGTCATGGCCAGCAGGGCGGTGGCGTCCTTCATGGTTTTGATGAGCATCATCCCCCGGAAATGACCGATCAGCTCCTCACAGAGCCGAGCCATATCCTTGGAGTCCCGGTACAGCCTGTCCACCACATCTAAAGCCGACGCGGAATCCCGGTTCATAATGGCTTCGGTAATGGCAAACAGGTGATCTCTTCCCGCAAGGCCTGCCGTTTCGTTGACCACCTGCACGGTGACCTCCCGGCTGTGACCCAAACACTGATCCAACAGGGAAAGGGCGTCTCGGAGAGCGCCGTCTGACAGCCGGGCGATGAGCAGCCCCGCCTGTTCCTCCAAAGTGGCGTTTTCGTGCTCTGCCACATATTGCAGCCGGGCAGCAATATCCTCCGGCGCAATGCGGTGAAAGTCGAACCGCTGACACCGGGAAAGGATGGTAGCGGGCAGCTTATGCACCTCGGTAGTGGCTAATATAAACAACACATGGGCAGGAGGTTCCTCCAAGGTTTTCAGCAGAGCGTTAAAAGCTCCCACTGTGAGCATATGTACCTCGTCGATGATATACACCCGGTATTTGGCGGTGGTAGGGGTAAAAGCCGCTTCTTCCCGGAGTTCCCGGATATTTTCCACGCCGTTATTACTGGCCGCGTCGATCTCCACAATATCCATCACCGCGCCGCTGTCGATGCCCCGGCAGATCTCGCATTGGCCGCAGGGGTCGCCGTCCACAGGATGCAGGCAGTTGACCGCTTTTGCCAGAATCTTGGCACAGGTGGTCTTACCCGTTCCTCGGGAGCCGGTAAACAGATAGGCATGGGCAATGCGTCCCGCCATCAACTCGTTGCGCAGGGTGGTGGTCACCTGAGGCTGACCCGCCACATCCGCAAACACCTGGGGCCGCCATTTTCGATACAACACCTGATACATAGGAAAACCTCCTCCCGTTGTGAAATACATATAAGAAAAGCAAGACAGCCGCCGTGTTACCGACGGTATCATACCGCTGGATATACGGACGGACGGGCTGCCTGCATCGCACAGGGCAACTCCGCTTAATGCTGCTCGGTTCCCCGCCTGACATGGTTCACGGCGCCCCGCCGTGCAGACCCATCCGCCCGCATATCCTGCGATACGCGTTCTGTCTCGCTTTTTCTCAATGCGCCGGCACAATGCCAGCTTGATTATTATATACGATTTTTGCGAAAAAAACAACCCTAAACCTTATTTTTTTCAGGAAAGGATTTCCCAACCGGTAACAAGCTGGGGCGTATCTCCCACGATCACCGTCTCCGTGAGCACCACAGAGGTCTCCTCCTCAATTCGAGCGGAAGCGCCCGGCACATAGGTAAACGCTTCCACCTTCACGGTGAGGATAATCCGGTGGCAGGTCTGGTTCATCCCCGCGGAAGAAAAGGTGCTCTCATAGTCCACCACCACATTCCCATCTGCCGAAACCCGCAGCGGAAGGCTGGGGCCGCATCCGTGGAGCAGGGCGCTTCCCAACAAGGTGCCCAAGGGCACACCGGCTTCGCAGTGGTTGCCGCTCATGGCCTCCTGCACTGCCAACGCCACCTGGCTTTTGACCTGGTTCATGGCGGCCGCGTTTACCGACAAACTCTGAATAGAGCCGTCCTCCCCCTGCACCGAGGTAAACAGCGGCTCTGTCTCCTCCTGGGAAACGCGCTCCACCGCTTCGTTGACCGCCTGGTTAATCATCTGCCGGGCCTGGTTGTATGTAACGTCCGCAAACACGGAATGAATCCGCCATTCCGCCAATCCAAACAGTATGATGCAAACCAACAGCAACAGGGCAAATCGCCCTTTCCGGTTCAGCCTGCGGTGGGGTCTTCCCCTATAAAAACGCCTCATGGCAAAGCCTCCTTTCAACGACCATATTCCAGTCTATGAAAGAAGGCTGTCCGGCGTTACGGGAGAAAGTTATCGGATTTCCTGTGGGGTATTTGGGCGCGGCGGTTCATTTAGGCTAGCGCATGGGCTGCAAAAAACACTGCAAGCCAAAAGCTGCCCATTTGCTCTTTCTTTCCTTGCCGGCGCTTCGCGAAGCGCCCAAGCCGGCAACGGAGCAAGCTGGGGGTCAAGTAGGCAAAGCCCCTTGCCAGTCTTTGCCTACTTTCTTCTGGGAAGAAAGTAGGGGCCCGTCGCGGCCTGAGCAACAAAGCAGTAGTTTGATGAGTTCTAGTTAAAACGCTATTACTTTCGGCTATAAATATTATTCTTTAAAAAAATCCCATCGCCCGCACTACCCGGGCCAGGGGAAGCCCCACCACGGTGTAGTAATCCCCTTGGATACCCCGCACCAACAGCGCGCCTTTTCCCTGTATGCCATAGGCCCCGGCTTTATCCATAGGCTCGCCGGAATCCACATAGCGACTGATTTCCTCCTCCGTAAGAGGATAAAATTCCACCTGGGCCGTTTCGCAGAAAACCGTTTCCTGTTCCCCCTGCCGGATGCAAACGCCGGTATGCACCTGATGGACCTTGCCCGAAAGAGTACGGAGCATGGCCTTGGCCTCCTCCTGGTTCCGGGGCTTTCCAAAAATCACCCCATCCAGCGCCACCACTGTATCCGCTGCCAGCACCAACTGTCCCCCGGCCTGCACTGCCCGGGCCTTTTTCACTGCCAGCATCTGTACGGCATCTTCCGGTGAAGTACCCACAGGAATGCTTTCGTCCACTTCTGCGGTTTGTACCGTAAAGGGCACGCCGGCAAGCTCCAGCAACTCCTTTCGCCGGGGAGAACCGGAAGCCAGAATGATCTCCTTCATAAACAGCCTTCTTTCCTATCGTGTTACATTCCGCAGCCAAACTTTGGTTTTATACCGCCAGCAGTTCAGTGGAATTTTGATAATTTCATCGCTGAGCAAAACCACATACACGGCCTGTACGCTCCAACCAAAAACAAAGGCGCCCAAAAATCCAATCAAAATAGAAACGCCCCACATGGCCACCGTATCCTCAATCAGACCGAACTTAGTGTCACCGCCTGCCCGGAACACGCCCACCACCATAGTGGTATTAAAGGCCTGCCCAATCACAAAATAAGACATGACGAACATCATAAAGGTGAGGTATTCCCTGGCCTGGTCGGTAAGGGCAAGGGCCGCGCTGGCAATGGGGCTGACGCACAGCACCACTACGCCGCCTATCACACCGGCAATCACGGTGAGCCAGACAAACCGGCGTCCAAAATCCTCCGCCTTCTTCTCGTTTCCCTCACCAATAGCTTTCCCGATCATAATAGCCGTAGCGTTGGCGATGCCAAAGGCCACCACTGTGGCAAGCTGCCGAGTCACCTGGGCTACCGAGTTGGCCGCTACCGCGGACTGCCCCATGTGCCCAATAACAGCGGTAATCATGGAAGCGCCGCCGCCCCACATCATTTCATTGAGAGTCACCGGGATGGAATACCGGAGAAAGTCCCGGAACAGTTGGGGGTCCCGGGTGAAAATATCGGAAAACCGCAGGCGCACCGGCTGTCCTGGACGGTAAGCGTAAATCAGGACGATCACCAGCTCCACAAGCCGGGCGATGCTGGTGGCCAGCGCCGCGCCGGAGATGCCCATAGCAGGCAGGCCCAGCAGGCCAAAAATAAAGATGGCGTTGAGCACGCCGTTAGTTACCAAAGAAACAGAATACACCACTGTGGAGATAATCACCTTTTCCACACTGCGCATAATGTTCAGGTACACCATGGTGATGCTCATAAACAGGTACGAATACCCCACGATCCGCAAATACTTGACGCCCTCCGCGATAACCTCCGGCTCGTTGGTGAAGATACACATCAGCGGCCCGGGGAACAGCAAAGCGCCCAAAGTAAACAGGATTCCCGTTACCAGGGAGATCCGCAGCGCAATACCGATGACCTTTTCAATGGTACGACGGTCTCCCTTGCCCCAATATTGGGCGGTGAGCACGCAGGCACCGGAAGTCACGCCAAAAAAGATCATGGTCATAATAAACTGAATCTGATTGGCCAGGGACGAAGCGGAAAGGGCTGTTTCCCCCACTTTTCCCAGCATAATTACGTCCAGGGAAGAAATCCCCACGTTAATCAGGTTTTGAGCCGCCATAGGCAGCATCAGCGCCAAAACAGATTTGTAAAACACACGGCTGTCAAACGAACTCTTCTGCATCATTCTACCAATTTCTCCTCGCTCCAAAAATTTATGGCTTTTTTCGCGCCACAATGAAACATTGTAATATATCTCTCACCGTTTGTAAATATGTGCTCTCGGCGATTTCCCGGGAAATTTTGGATGCAAAACCTGTTGAATTTTCACAAGAAAAAAGCAGGCAGAGTTTCCCCTGCCTGCAAGAAAATATGGAGTTGTTTAACCCTCGTAGCCGTTGGGATTCTGAGACTGCCAGCGCCAGGAATCCGCGCACATATCGTCCAGGGTCTTTTTGGCTTCCCAATGAAGCTCTTCTTTGGCCTTGGAGCAATCAGCGTAGCAGGCGGGCACATCACCGGGACGACGGTCTACGATCTCATAGGGAATGGGACGGCCCACAGCTTTGCCAAAGGCCTTGACCATATCCAGCACCGAATAGCCAACACCGGTGCCCAGGTTGTAGATGCGCAGGCCGCAGTTGGCCTTTCCATCCTCACCAAACAGCTTGAGGGCTGCCACATGGCCTTCTGCTAGGTCTACCACATGGATGTAGTCCCGCACACCAGTGCCGTCGGGGGTGGGATAATCGCCGCCGAATACCCGCAGCTTTTCCAGCTTGCCAATGGCCACCTGGGTGATATACGGCACCAGGTTGTTGGGGATACCGTTGGGATCTTCGCCGATCTTGCCACTCTCATGAGCGCCCACCGGGTTGAAGTACCGGAGAAGAATGGGGTTGAACTCCGGATCTGCCTTAGCAATATCCTTGAGCATCATTTCGATCATCAGTTTAGTAGAGCCATAGGGATTGGTGGTGGACAGAGGGAAATCCTCGGTAATAGGCACACTTGCCGGATCGCCGTACACCGTTGCGGAGGAGCTGAATACAAAGTTATGTACGCCGTGCTCCTTCATAACCTCCAGCAGCACCAGAGTGGAGATCAGGTTGTTCTGATAATACCGCAGGGGGATCCGAACCGACTCGCCCACTGCCTTCAACCCGGCAAAGTGGATCACAGCGCTGATGTCCTCTTTGGAAAAGATCTCTTCCACGGCCTCGCGGTCGCAAACATCCTTCTCGTAGAAAGTCACTTTTTTGCCGGCGATCTCCTCCACACGGCGCAAAGCTTCCATCTTACTGTTTACCAGGTTATCCACTACCACAACCTCGTAGCCGGATTCCAGCAAAGAAATACAGGTATGGCTTCCAATATAGCCAGCGCCGCCGGTAACCAGAATTTTCATGATAATCAGCCTCTCTTTCTTAGATTCAGTCCGGTTTTTGCTGTCTATATTATACAGCGGTTTTAAACGAAATACTATGGGGAATTGTTGTAAAAACCTATACGATTATTGAAAGTGACGGTTTTAGCCGTGATATTGGGTATTTGGACAAAAACAGGGTATGCTATTTCCGATCAATCAGAAAGGAGCGCATCCCTGCCGGATGCCCAAACGCCATGCGTAAAAATATTGCACTTTTCCTCACAGGCAGCACCCTCTATCCACTTATCGAAATCGTTTGGCGGGGATATACACACCCCTCCATGATTGCAGCCGGCGGCATTTGTCTGCCGGTTTTGGAGCGAGTCTGCAACGGCAAGCATATGGGCCGCCAGCCCATGCCGGTGCGCTGTATTGCCGGTGCGTTATCCATCACATCGGTGGAGTTTTGTTTCGGGGTGGTATTTAACTGCATTTTACAGCAAAACGTGTGGGATTATTCCCAGATGCCCCTGAACCTTATGGGACAGATCTGCTTGCCATACACCCTCCTCTGGGTATTGCTGTCATTCCCCGCAATCCAGTTGTGTCGCCTGCTGGGAAAATACTTCTCCTAAACTTATTTTTTATCTCCGCGCAGCCGGCGCAGGTATGCCCCCGCCGGTACCGGATGGGACACCCGGGCCGTTACCTCCATGGTAGCGGGGGGAGCGGCCTCGATTTCCTCCCCGTCACTGTTTTTCATTTCCGAAAGCGTCACGGTAAAGGGCTCCTCCTGCGGGCAAAGCACATCCAGAGGCTCCCCGGCAAAAAAGCGGTTTCGCTGGGATAGCCTTACATGGTTTTCGTCCACCATTCCTAGGCTGACGCAGGCCACTTCCCATTCCCGCACATAGCCGCCCCTCTCCGAATCTTGTCCGGGGCCGTTTTTGTCGTAGTAAAACCCGGTGCCGTAGGCCCGGTGGCTGATCTTATCCAGCTCCGGCATCACCCATTCCGGCAGCGGACGGTTTTCCATGGCAGCATCTATCGCGCCACGATAGGCTTTGGTCACACTGGCTACATAATAGTCTGCCTTAGCACGCCCTTCGATCTTCAAGCTGTAGACACCGGCCTTTATCAGTTCGGGAATATGGTCCGCCATGCAAAGATCCCGTGAATTGAGGATAAAGGTACCGTTTTTGGTTTCCTCCACCGGCATATACCGGCCCGGCCGGGTCTCCTCCATCAGGCTGTATTTCCAGCGGCAGGGCTGGGCACATTCCCCCCGGTTGCCATCCCGCCCGGTAAAATAGTTAGATAATAAACATCTTCCGGAAAACGAAACACACATTGCCCCATGGACAAAGGCTTCGATCTCCAGTTCACGTGGCGTTTTGGCTCGGATGTCCGCGATTTCCTCCAGGGTCATTTCCCGAGCCAGCACCACCCGGGAGGCCCCCAACTCATGGAGCATACAGGCGGCTTCAGAATTCACCACGCCGGTCTGGGTGGAAATGTGGATTTCCGTATGGGGGGCGTATTTCTTGGCCATGCGCAGAACCCCCATATCACTGATAATCAGAGCATCGGCCCCAGCAGCCTCACAGCTTTCCAAAAATCCAGGCAAAGCGTCCAGCTCATCATTCCGAGGCAAAGTATTGCAGGTGACATAAATCTTTTTTTCCAGCCCATGGGCCAGTTCTGCGGCGCGGCACATCTCCTCATGGCTGAAATTTGGGGAAGCACTGCGCATCCCAAATTCCTGCCCGGCCAGATATGCGGCGTCTGCGCCATAATGGAAAGCGGCCTTCAGCCGCTCAAAATCCCCTGCCGGGGAAAGAAGTTCTACGGTTGCCATTTTTGAATCGTTCTCCTTTTATTTTCTCAAAGAAAACGGGCGCAGCAAGGCGCCCGTCAGTTGGTTGATAAATCCATCGACAAAAATTACACAAATTAGTTCGCGTGGAAACCGCTTATTATTGGTTGCAGTTATCCCGCGACACAAAAATTTTCGTCCACCTTTTTAAAGGTGGCGAGGTTTCCAAAGGGGCAGCACCCCTTTGCGTCGCCCATCGCAATGGGCGAAACTCTTTATACTACCAAAACGCAGAAAAGGGTAAGAAAACAGCCCGGTGGGCTGTTTTCGAGGGGAAAACCACGTCTGGGTTTTCCCCTAAAAACTTTCGCACTGATGGTTTCATCCATACATAAATCTTTTGCCAATCTAAACCAAGAGCCTATTCCGCTAGCCCCGCTTCCCGCAGGTTTGCCTGATGCTGGCTCCAAGTGGAAGCGTAATAGGGATTGCCGTCCGCGTCATGGCAGAAATAGTATTTGCCCGCAGAGTCGGAGGAAGGCTCCAGCACTGCCTGGATGGCGGAAAGACCCGGGCTGCAGATAGGTCCGGGAGGCAGACCCTCAATCGTGTACGTGTCATACGTACTGGTGAATCCTTCCAGCTCGTCCTCCGGCACCTGGGATTTATTGGCATAGGGATAATAAGTGGTAGAGTCGCACTCCAGGTGATAAATATCGTGGGATGCGCCATCCTCCAAACGATTTTGCAGGATTCCGGCGATCATGCGCATATCCTTTTCATCCACTGCCTCTGCCTGTACGATAGAAGCCAGTGTCAGCACCTCGTCAATGGTGTATCCCAGGTCCTCGGCCTTTTCCCGCATTTCTTTAGAGAAACGGGTCTGGCAAGTGTTGATCATTTTTCCCAACGCGACCTTGGGGTCCTCCCCTTTATAGAAGTCATAGGTATCGGGGAACAGATAACCCTCCAGCTTATAATACCGCTCATCCGTATTGGTAATAGCCGCTATAAAATCGTAGTCATCATAATCCGATGTGTTGGCGGCTTCCAGTACCTCTTCTGCAGAACAGATCTCATTTTCTTCCAGTTTTTCGGCAATTTCCCGCAGATTGATGCCTTCTGGGAAGGTAACACGGACAATATCCTGCCGATTATTATTATTCTGGAGGTAATTGACGATGGCCTCATAGTCCATATCGGTATCCATCTCATAGCTTCCCTGTCCAAAACCATCATCGGCCCCAGTCACGATACAATACATGGTAAAAAAGAAGGAATTATCGATGGCGCCGCTTTTTTCCAAGGCGTTAGCTACATCCTGCAGGCTGCAATCCTTTTCCAGCTCTACAGACACGGTCCCGGAAGTGGTCCGGTTCACAGCCAGCATATCGTCCACTCCTACCACCGTATATCGGGAAAGCATAATGGAAACCATCACAATCATGCACAGCCATACACAGCGGAACAGCCAGCGATTTTGCCGGCCCTTGATCTTTTCCCGTTGTTTGCCTTCTTTTTTATCCTTTTTTCTCTGCTTTTTATCCGCTTTCCGCTTTCGCTCTCCCCCGTCCTTTTCCCAGGAGTCGCTAAAGCTTTCCAGGGTATCCGGGTCATCGTCCCCAAAACGCAGCGCTTCCTGAGGAATCTGGACGCGGAATCCATCGGAACTGCGCCTTGCTCCCGAAGCTCGGGTATCTTCCTGGGAGTTCCTGTTCCCTCCCGGATAGCGATTGGTATTATCCACGATTTGAACCTCCTGAATCTGGTTTAAGCTCCGCCCTTTTTACCGCCTCTTTCACGGTTTCCGGCAGCTTTTTTCGGCGCAGGCTGTTTTGCCGTGCGCCGGATATATTTTTCTGTTACCAGCACGTCCACCGGCCGGTCATAATATCCATGGGGAAGATTCCACTGGATACAGCTGCTGTAACAGATACCGGCTTTATATCCTTCAAAACCCGAAAGGAACCGGTCGTAATATCCCTTTCCATAGCCCAAACGGTAGCCATGAGAATCAAAGCAAAGTCCGGGAACGATGCAGAACCCCTGGGAAAAATCCGTCCATTTTTCGCAGCGGCCCGGCACAGGTTCCAACACGCCAAAGCTCCCTTTCTCCAAGTCCTCCATAGAGGTGATGCGGTAAAATTCCATGTCGTAGGTACCCGGAACACACCGCGGCACCACCACGGTCTTTTCGTCCTCTATAGCCCGCAGGATCAATCGAACGGTATCCACCTCAATAGGTTTGCTCACA
>CALWIS010000254.1 GCA_944380795.1 uncultured Clostridia bacterium
CGCGGTACAGGTCGCTGTCCTCGCTCACCATTTCCGGCTCAAACCAGATGCCCAGCTTCATGCCCAAAGCGTTGACCCGCTGGCACAGGCTGTCAAGGCCGCCCCGCAGTTTCTGGGTGTTGACAAACCAGTCTCCCAGACCGGAAATATCGCCTTCTCGCTTGCCGAACCAGCCGTCATCCATGACCAACAGTTCAATGCCCAGCTTAGAGGCATCTTCAGCGATTTTAACCAGTTTGTCATCGTCAAAGTCAAAGTAAGTAGCTTCCCAGTTGTTGATGAGCACCGGGCGGCGGGCCGTTTTATACTTGCCACGGCACAGATTGTGGCGATACAGTTTATGATACCGGCGGGAAAGCTCTCCCAGACCCTCGTCGCTGTAGACCATGGCTACTTGAGGGGTAGTAAAGCTTTCCCCCTGTTCCAAGATCCAGCGGAAAGCGTGGGGATGGATGCCCATGGTAAGACGGGTCTGCCAGATCTGGTCATATTCACACTCGCCGATAAAGTTACCGCTGTATAAAAGAGACATCCCCCAGCAGTCGCCGGAAGTCTCGGTGGCGTCGTGGTCACAGAGAATCATAAAGGGGTTCTGGTGGTGGCTGGATGCGCCCCGCAAGCTGTCCGACACGATCTTTCCGTGACGCACAGGGGTACGCTCCACCGCGCGCTCAAAGCAATGACGGCCCCAGAAAGTGATGATATCATAGTCGCCATGGGTGAAATCCAGGCAGGCGGAGAGGGCTTTTTCCAGTTCTACCCGGCCAGCGGTCTTGTTTTCGATAACAGCATAGCGGGTGATGGCGTCCCGGGCGGCAAATACAGTGTATACCAGCGTTACTGTCAAATGAGAAGCTGGGTCTTCCAAATGAATCTTCAAAGTTTCGGCCTCACCGCCGTTATCGTACACATGGGGCAGACCCTGGGGAGCAGCCGCGCCACTTTCGATTTCATGAGAGATATACCGCAGGTCGGCTTCCCGGGTACCGTCAGGGTTTACAGGAATCAGGCAGGCAGAGCGAAAATCGCCGGAACCAAACATAGAGTATTCTTGGGGCAAGGTGTCAATGGTAAAGTTCCGGTCATAGCCTGCCTCGTTGGGGTTTCCGGAGAACGAGCGCTCCAGAGGGTAGGCCAGCAGGGAAAGGTCGTCGTTCTCCCCAATTTTTGCCCCGTAGTACAGGTGGAGCAGATAGCCGTATTCCCCCACCTTCATCTGGTAGGTGGTATTTTGGGTATGTAAGGTGAAAATTTGAGTTTCCGGATGATACAAGACTGGCATAATGTTTCCTCCCTTTGCGGCTGCCAATGCAGCACAGCGTTTTTTGAATAAAGGGGAGCGGGTAAAAGTTGGAATTTTGTTATTCTTTTTTATCCCGTTCCACGCACTTTTCTTCTCTATAATACCATATTTTTACGGGTGTGCAAGAAAATTATAAGGAAAAAACTAAAAATGGATGCTTTTTTGATTTTTTCCAGTAAAAAGCAAAGAACAGACAGTTTGTTTCGGATTTTATCATTATGTTTTGTCATGGTGTTAAAAAAAGGGCGAGGATGTCCCCGCCCTTTTTTTACTGTTCCAACAAAGTTCGAATTTCCCAAGGAGCAAGTGTTAGATCCCCAGAAAGGGTCTCTCCGCTTTCCACATCCTTCATGGCGTGGGGCAGACGTACCGTCTGGGGAGCTGCGGTAAAGTTCTGCACAAATACTACATCTTGCTCTCCTTTGCGCAAAGAGGCGGTTACGCCCTCAGGAAGCACCGTGTCCAGCGCCCGGCGGATGCCTAGCTTCTTCACCAGCATCCGGTAGAAGTCCTCCTGGAATCCATCCTCAGCCCGGGCCGCGATATAGTAGGCAGTACCCTTGCCAAACTGGTTTTCAGTAAGTACCGGGGAACCGGCATAAAAATCCTGTCCATAGGCCGCTAGGGCTTTTGCCCCCCGCAGATGGATGATCTCGCACAACTCTCGGAGGGAATAACTTTCCC
Organism: uncultured Clostridia bacterium; assembly: GCA_944380795.1. Lineage (GTDB taxonomy): Bacteria > Bacillota > Clostridia > Oscillospirales > Acutalibacteraceae > Heritagella_A. The sequence continues at coordinate 1,988 of CALWIS010000254.1, forward strand.
GCAGGCCATCTACCGGTTCCCGCAGCTCCATTGCGTTAGTCTCCCCGTCATACAGGGCATCGATCTCCTCGTTCCAGATGCCAAAAACGTCCATCATTCCGTCGCCGGGCCAGCCGCCCAAAAAGCACAGGTCGGTATCGTCCACAATGCCGCTCCAGTAGGTGCTCACCAGCGTGCCGCCCTGCTCCACAAAGTCCCGCAGCTTTTTGGCAAACCCGTTGCGGTACATATACAGCATGGGGGTTACCACCACTTTATAGCCGGAAAGGTCGCCATCCATATCCACAAAGTCCACCGGCACGCCGTTTTTCCAGAATGCCCGGTGATGGGCCTGTACCGTCTCCACGTAATGCAGGCCGCCGTTGCGAGGACCCTTGGCATCCTCCACCGCCCAACGGTTTTCCCAATCGTACACAATGGCCACTTCCGGCTGTACCCGGGTGGGCAGCACTGCTGCTTCCAGATTTTCCAGCCGCTTCCCTACAGAAGCTACATCCCGGAACACCCGGGTGTCGCTGCCGCCGTAATGGTCCACCACTGCGCCGTGGAACTTTTCAAAGGAGCCTCGGCTCTTTCTCCACTGAAAATACTGCACCGACTGGGAACCGTGGGCCACTGCCTGCAAAGAGGAAAGCTCATGCATCCCCGGCCGCTTGAGCTTACTCACCGGCTGCCAGTTGGTCATGCTGGGGGTGCTCTCCATGAGCAGGAATGGCTGGTGCTTCACCGAACGCATCAGGTCGTGGCAGCAGGCTACGCGGGCCGCTTCCTGAATGGTATCGGCATTGTGCCACAGGGGGTAGCTGTCCCAGGATACCACATCCAGTGCCGGGCCGAATTTAAAGTAATCCAATCCATCATAAAAGCTCATTAGGTTGGCGGTAACGGGAATCTCCGGGTTTACCGATTTTACAGCCTTGATCTCCTCCCGCATAAAGTCCACGGTGCGGGCGGTGACAAACCGCTTCCAGTCCACGATCAAGCCATGGACCGACATTTCCCCCGAGGGTACCGGAGCATGAATCTGGCTCCAGTCGGTGTAGGTGTGGCTCCAAAAATGAGCCCACCAGGCATGATTCAACGCTTCCAGCGTGCCGTATTTTTCCTTGAGCCATTCCCGGAAAGCTTCCTGACACAGGGGGCAGTAGCACTCGCCGCCGTATTCGTTGGAGATATGCCACAAAATTACGCCAGGATGGCGGGAGAACCGCTCTGCCAGACGGGTGTTCATTTCCCGCACCTTTTCCCGGTAAATGGGGGAGGTGTAGCAGTGGTTGTGCCGCTCGCCACTGAGTTCCCGGTGGAGGGAGCTGTTCACCCGGCGAATCTCCGGGTATTTTTCGCTCATCCATACTGGCTTTGCGCCGCTGGGAGTAGCCAGCACAGTGTAAATGCCGTTTTCATACAGGTTGTTGATGATCTGTTCCAACCAGTCAAACTCGTAAACACCCTCCTGCGGCTCCAGATGAGCCCAGGCAAAGATGCCAACCGAAACACAGTTTACATGGGCCTCTTTCATTAGCTGGATATCCTTTTCCAGAATGTCGGGCCGGTCCAGCCACTGGTCTGGGTTGTAGTCCCCTCCGTGTAAAAAATGAGGGTATTTGGGGCAGAGAATGGTGTCGTTCATGAAAAATTCCTCCCTTTTATTTTATATGATCCATGATCTGCGAGCCTGTCCCGCAGAGTCAAACGGTCTCTAAGCCAGACAGCACCGCGTTGCGCACCTGGCGGGTCAGCCTCCAGGTGCCGGTATCCCGGCGCTGCATCATCATAAGCAGCGAAGCATTTTGTTTGGGGAAGTTGGCGAAGTAGGGCCCCAGCCAGCCATCCCATCCATATTCCCCGGCAAACCCAGTGCCGGCAGCCTCTCCGGGGCTTTCCAGCACCCGCATAAAGCTGCCGTAGGAGTAGCCGTGCAGGTTGTCCCATCCCATGTGATGGCGCCGCCCCTCTGGAAGCTGGGCAGAGGTCATATAGGCCACGGTGGCGGGAGAAAGAATGTGCTTTCCCTTAAAGGATCCGCCGTTTAGCAGCATGGCAGTAAAATGGCTGTAATCCTCCAAGGTGGAAGCAAGGCCCGCCCCGCCGGACTGGAATACCGGGATGGTCTCCATGCGGTTTTGAATTTGCAGCCGGTCCTCTGTATATTCCGCCATGGTGCCGGCCTCATAGGTGCGGGCCAGCCGGTGCTGCTTTTCGGCAGGTACATAAAAATCGGTGTCCGTCATTTCCAGGGGCAAAAATAGTTCGTTACGCAAAAATTCCCGGAAAGAGCAGCCTGCAGCCACCTCCACTACAGCCCCCATCACATCGGCGGAGGAGCCGTACCGCCACTGGGAGCCTGGCTGGAATTCCAACCCGCATCGGGCCAAGGCCCCGGCAAATTCCACTGTGGGCAAAACAGGGATCTGTTCAAACAGTTTGGCCGCTTCCCGACCGGGCGGGTTTTCGCCGGGATAGGGAAGCCCCGACTGCATGGTAAGCAGGTCACGCACCGTCACCGGGCGGCAGGCAGAAGCCCAAGTATCCCCTTGCCATACCCGCAGGTTTTCAAAATCCGGCAAATAGCGGGAAACCGGGTCCAATAGGTCGATTACGCTCCGTTCCATAAGGAGCATACAGGCAGCAGCCGTTATGGGCTTGCTCATGGAATACAGCCTGAAAATGGTATCCCGCTGGATGGCTTTCTGTTGAGCAATATCGGCAAACCCGGCCTGGCAGTACAGCACTTCTTTCCCGTCTTTTAAAAATAAAACGCTGGCACCTGCCACTTCCTTTTCGTCGCAGGTGCGCTGTAAAATTTCCTGTACCCGGCCCTGTATTTCCTGTGACCGGTATCCTTCTGTTTGCATGGTCTCACTCCCCTAAAGTTTTGGGCAGGCTTTTTGCCCTTTCACGGCTTATTATACCCTTGCTGCAGCGGGGAGGCAATAAAATTTATCCATTTTATTTGGAAACTCCCTTTCTTTTTTGTTTCATTGTCAGTATAATAAACCGTAAAGTTACCTGTTTTGTGATACAGCTGTAAGAGGCGAAGGGAGAGGTTTTGTAATGGATCATATTTATCCTATCTTGTCGGAGGAACAGCGCATCCATATGCTGGAAGCCCCTGCTGGGAAGGTGTCTATGGTATTGGATACTGATACCTTTAATGAGATCGACGACCAGTTTGCCGTGACGTATTCTCTATTGTGCCGGGAAAAGCTGGAGGTGCAGGCGTTTTATGCGGCCCCCTTCTTTAATTCCCTTTCTTCCGGCCCGGAGGACGGCATGGAGAAAAGCTACCAGGAGCTGCTGCGCATCCTAGACCGGCTGGGAGAGCCCACCGAAAACCGGGTGTTCCGCGGTTCCCGCCAGTATCTTCCCGGCCCTCAGGAGCCGGTGGACAGCCCTGCCGCCCGGGACCTCGTGCAGCGAGCCATGGCGGCCAGTCCAGAGAATCCCCTGTATGTGGCGGCTATTGGAGCCATTACCAATGTAGCCTCCGCCATTCTGTTGCAGCCCGAGATCATTCGGAATATCGTGGTGGTATGGCTGGGGGGCCATGCTCTTTATTGGCCCCATACCCGGGAATTTAATCTGAAACAGGATATCCATGCTGTCCGAGTGGTGTTGGATAGCGGTGTGCCCGTGGTATTATTGCCCTGTGCCGGAGTGGTGGATCATCTTCTCACCACCTTGCCGGAAATTGAGCGGTATGTAAAGGGCCATGGTGCCATCGGGGATTTTTTGGCTATGCGTTATGAGGAATGCTGCGAAGACCATTTCGCCTATTCCCGGGTAATATGGGATCTTTCTGCTATCGCTTGGCTCTGCTGTCCTGGAGGTGTAAAGACCCATCTCACACACAGTCCTATTCTTACCGATCAGCTCACATGGAGCAAGGATGATTCTCGGCATTTGATTCGAGTGGCTTCTGCGGTAAGTAGAGATAAAATTTTTGGCGACTTGTTCCGCCGGCTGGAGAGCCTTTCCGGCGGTGCGGGAAAATAAATTTATATAATAATCAACGATTTACAAAGGGAGTTGTATCAATTATGGAAGCGATTCAGGGAAAAGATAGGGAGATCCTGCGGGCGCTGGCGCAAAAGCAGCTGGAATATGCCAATTCTCCCAAAAACGACGAGATTTTGAAAAAATGGAAGGCCCAGGCCGAAGGGCGAAAGGAAAGCCCCACTGTGCGCCTTTTGTTCTCCAACTTCACCCATGAAGTCATCACCCCCCGGATGCAGTGCGAGGGAAAAGAAGCTCGGGACTTGGAATGGCAGCTGCTCAGCACTCTGGTGGGACGGGAACTGTTTGATGACGATACCCCCATTTCACCTACTTTTGACATCCGCTGGGACGTGAGTGTTTCCCCCTTTGGTATTCAGCCCCATATCACCCATCCCGACATGAAAAACGCGCAGGGCTATCACATCGATCCTGTCATTGAAGATTTGGAAGAGGAGATCGATAAGCTGAAGGGCGGTTCCTTCTCGGTGGACCGAAAAGCCACCCAGGAACGTATGGCGCTGGCCCAGGATACCTTTGGGGATATTCTCACCCCCCGTTTGGTGATGGACAGCCTTACCGGTCCCATGACTTCTCCCATTGTGTTCCTCATGGGCATGGAGGCCTATTACTGTTCCATGTATGATTGCCCGGAGAAGGTGCACGAGGCTATGGACATGGCCTGCACTGTGTATGAAAAATTCTATGATTTTCTGGAAGAGGAAAAGCTGCTGCTTCCCACCAACGGTATCAGCCCGATAGCGCAGGAAAGCTTTGCCTTTACAACAGAGCTTCCCACCGAGAACGTGACCAAAACCACCCAGTGTTGGGGTTTTTTGGAGTCCCAGGAGACCACGGCAGTTTCCCCCGATACCTTTGGCGAGTTTGTGTTCCCCTATCAAGATCGGCTGGTCAAGCGATTTGGCCTGCTTTCCTATGGCTGCTGCGAGCGGGTGGACGCCATTTGGCCGGATTACCTTTCTCAGTGGAAGAACCTGCGCAAGCTGTCGGTATCCCCCTTTAACAATGAGGCACAGGTGGGCGAATACCTGCGGGGCAGCAATGTAGTGTTCTACAGCAAGCCCCGGGCAGAGTATGTGACCAACCGTGGCCCTCTGGACGAGGACGCTATCCGCGAATACTTTAAAGGCGTTGCCCAGCACGCCAGCGGCTGCCTGTTTGAGGTGGCCCAGCGAGAAGTGGGTACCATTTATGGTGATTTTGAAAGGGGCCGCCGCTATGTGGAATTGGCCAAGGAAACCATCGACACCTATTGGAAACCATAAAGCACTGTTATTTTCCGGGCGTTTCTGGTATACTAAAAGAAAGAAATCTCTTTGAAGGAGAGTTGCCATGTTTGCCCGTTGGATCGAAGGCTTCCGGTTTTGCATTAAAGACTTGATCGACGCTCCCAGTGTGCGTATGATGCAGCAGTTTACCCAGCATGGGGATGTGTCCACGTTGGAGCATTGCCTAATGGTAGCTTTTATGAGTTATCTGATTTGCCGAGTGCTGGGGCTGAATTTTTACGCCGCCGCCCGGGGCGGGCTGCTTCACGATCTGTTTTTGTATGACTGGCATAAGCCCAACCCCTACCCGGGACTCCATGGATTTTCTCACCCCAAAACCGCCCTGCGCAATGCCCGGAAGTATTTTCTCCTTACCCCATTGGAGGAGGAAATCATCCGCACCCATATGTGGCCTTTGACGTTTCGGGCCTTTCCCCGCCACGGGGAGAGTTTTGTGGTCTCTTGTGCCGATAAGCTATGTGCCCTTTTAGAGACCTTTGGGCTCATTCGCCGGGTCCGTACTACAGAATCCCTGGGATGGATCATTGCCATGTGTCATAGTGTTCCGGTTAAAGGATGATATATTACATAGTAAAAAGCCTGTTCTGGCGTTTGACCAGAACAGGCTTTTTGGTTTACTGTTTAGAAAAGAGTTTTTTGCAAATTAAGGTTTTTTATAGCCGCATTTAGGGCAGATGCCATTTTCATTCAGCGCAATGCCGCAAAGTGGGCAGCGGTCGATCTGATTATTGGTTGTAAATTCTGCGGAAGCAGCATTTACACCACTGGTAAAGGTGATTTTGGCGATATTCAGTTTGTCCTTCAGGAGATCATAAACGATCTTGATCATTCCTTCTACCGTCATCGTTTCTTTTGTAACGACCAGACGGCACTCAGGATAAGCAGTGGCCAATTCGGTTTTAAATGCGGGACCCTTCATCTGATTCTGCGGAGCACCGTTTCGGATTCCCTGTTCCTCATATACTTTAAGGACTGCGGGCAGGAGGGGGTCGTCTTCTCTTAAGATCAGAGCATGGTCAAAATTTTTCAGTACAGACCAAGCGGTTTTCTGGATTTCATTGCAGGGGAAAACCATGTTGACACCAGTATTTACCGTGTCTTCCACTTCGATGGTAAGTACACCAGTATGTCCATGAAGATATTGGGCTTCACCTTTAAATCCATAAAATCTGTGGGCGTACTGGAGATCCAATGTTGTGATACTTCTCATAGATAAGCCTCCTTATGACAATATATTTACAAGTCAATGGACTTGCATTTGCAAAATCATTCTTCTTGCTTGGCGCGGCACTGAGGGCAAAGATACTGGATTTTTAAATCGTAACCTTCAATAGGAAACCCCATTTGCTGCTCCAATTGTGTGGTAATATCCGAAAGATGGATGTCAGATATTTTATTGCATCTACAGCATATCAGATGGTCATGTCGGGTGTTCTTATCAAAACGATCTGGACATCCTTCTATACTGATTTTTCGTATTTTCCCCTGCTGATATAAATGGTTTAAGTTGTTATAAACAGTTGCAAGAACCACGGAGGGGCAAGTTTGCTTTAATGTAAGAAATACCTGTTCGGCGGTCATATGCGCATCTGTTGTATTGATGATTTCTAAAATACGGTCTGCATACTTCATGACATGTCCTCGAATTAGAATTATTCTATTTCTAAATTCAATATACAACAGGTATGATGTTTTGTCAAGAGGCAATATGCAATTTTTGTGGATCGCTGATCCTATTTATAAAATCCAATGTAGCGGTTAGTTGGAAAAGTTGAATTCGTGCTTTTTTATTGATAAGAAATTGAAACAAATATGCCCGAAAATTCACGGTTATAATTCGTCGATATCCCGAAATTTTTAAAAGTAGGATTTTTGTTGGAAATCCTATTGCGATTCATTTCTCAAGGTGCTATGATGGTCTCGCTCAAAATCAAATTCTGTCTAGGGAAAAGGGGACCCCGGAACAGAAAGGCAGAGAGGCCTGCCAAAACGCAGCCTTTCTATTCAGCCAAAAGAGGAGGAGTTGTATGTTCAGACTCAAATGGCTGTGGAAGTATATGGGCAAAAAGCGGCATCTCTTTGTGATCGCCATGTTCCTGTCGGCCATCACGTCTTCGATGTTGATTATCAACCCTATGCTTTCACAAAAACTCATCGACGAGGTCATTACCCCTCAAAACACTGCGTTGCTGCTTCCTTTGCTGGGCGCTATGATGGTAGTGCAGGTAGTCCGTCTGACCCTGCGGTATGTAATGATCGTGTTTCTGGAGAAAAACAGCCAACAGATGCTGGATGATGTGCGCCGGAAGATGTTTGATGTGATCCAGAACCAGGATCACGTGTTTTTCAGCCGCATTCGCACTGGCGACCTGATGACTCGTATGACCAACGACTTGGATATGGTGCGTCACAGCCTGGCTTGGATCTCTTACGTCAGTGTGGATTCTATTTTTACCTTTTTAGTAACACTGATCTTCTTGTTTACAGTAAATTGGCAGCTCACCCTTTGTCTGGCGGCAGTGACCCCCTTCATTGTCATCGTGACCCGGGTGTTTTCCAAGATCATCCATCCTATGTATGTGCGTCTCCGCGCCCGGCTTTCTGCCCTCAATACCGTTGCCCAGGAGAATATTGCTGGTAACCGGGTAGTGAAGGCTTTTGCTCGTGAGGAGTTTGAAAAGCAAAAGTTCGACGAGAAAAATCAGGAATTTCGGGATATTAACCTCAAGACCACCTATGTGGGCGTTAAATTTAACCCGGTGATCGACCTGCTTTCTCAGTCTATGACCATTATTACCCTGTTGGCGGGCGGTATCTTTATGATTAATGGCAACCTCACCGCCGGCGAGATGATGGCATTTTCCTCTTTGACCTGGGCTCTTGCCAATCCCCTCAAGAACCTGGCCATGATTATCAATGATATTCAGCGGTTCTCCGCTTCCAGCTCCATGATTATTGAGATCTTTTACGCTCAGCCCACTATTGTGGATCATGCTTCTGCCAAAGAACCTGACCACCGGCTGCGTGGCGAGATCGATTACGATCATGTGAACCTGAAGGTAGGGGGCAAAACCATTCTGGAAGACATTACTCTGCATGTTCCTGCTGGTCATAAGCTGGGAGTCATGGGTACCACCGGCAGTGGTAAGACCTCCTTCATTAACTTGCTGAACCGTTTCTATGACGTAAGCAGCGGCACTGTCTCCATTGACGGGATCGATGTGCGGGAGATGCCCCTGTCTACCCTGCGTCGAAGTGTCTCTATGGCTATGCAGGATGTGTTCCTGTTCTCCGATACGGTGGAGGGCAATATCGCCTATGGCGTGCCGGATATGACCTTTGACGAGGTGCGCGCCTGCGCTAAGGCGGCGGATGCCGACGGCTTTGTTAATCGCATGGAGGAGGGGTACGATACCCTCATCGGTGAGCGCGGCGTGGGACTTTCCGGCGGCCAGCGGCAGAGAATCTCTCTGGCCCGTGCCATTGCCATGAAGCCCTCGGTGCTGGTGTTAGACGATACCACCAGCGCAGTGGATATGGAAACCGAAAAGTACATCCAGCATCAGCTTCGGAACCTGCCTTTCCCCTGTACGCAGGTGATGATTGCCCAAAAGGTAAGTTCGGTGCAGGATGCAGATGAAATCATTGTTTTGGATGAAGGAAAAATCATTGAACGGGGTACCCATGAGGAGCTGCTGGCAAAACGCGGCTATTATTATGGTATCTGGGCCCTGCAAAACAGCATAGAGGAGGTGGACCCTCTTGGCGCGTAACCGATTTGATCAGGACGAAGAGCTGGAAAGCCCATTTAATTTTGAAAACCTGAAAAAGGTCATGGTGTATGTAGCCCGGTATAAGTGGTGGATGATTATGGCGCTGGCCCTCAGTGCAGTGGGCAGCGTGGTGGGCCTTACAGGCCCCATGCTCATCCAACAGGCCATGGATGTTGCCATCCCCGATAAAAATGTACAGCTTTTGCTGCGCCTTACCGGCCTTCTCACCGTGACGATATTAGTGAACATTGGATTTAATGCCCTCCGTACCGTTATTGTGGCCAAGGTAGGTCAGAATATCGTGTACGACCTGCGAAAAGACCTGTTCGACCATTTGCAGGATCTTCCCTTCTCCTATTACGACAACCGTCCCCACGGAAAAATTCTGGTGCGTGTGGTGCACTATGTCAATTCCGTATCGGATGCCCTGTCCAACGGTATTCTCAACTTTATCATTGAGATCATCAACATCGTTTTTATTATCGTGTTTATGATTCAGGTGAGCCCGCCCTTGGCAGGAATCACCGTAGCTGGTCTGCCGGTAGTGGCCTTCTTTATCTGCCTGATTAAGCCCAAGCAGAGAAGAGCCTGGCAGGCGGTGTCCAACAAAAACTCCAATGTCAACGCCTTTGCCCAGGAATCCATTGAGGGCGCCCGGGTGACCCAGGCCTTTGACCGGCAGGAAGAAAACCTGAAGATCTTCGATCGGGTTATGGGCGAGCGCCGCAAGGCCTGGATGGGTGCTATTTACATCTCTAACACGGTGTGGTTTACCACCGAGACCGTCTCCCAAGTGGTGTTCTCCCTGGTGTACATTGCCGGTGCGTATTGGTTCAATCCTATGGCCTCCTTTGGCGTACTGCTGGCTATGGGCACCTATGCTTCCCGGTTCTGGCAGCCTATCATCAACCTGGCAAACCTGTACAACACCTTTATTAACGCTATCGCTTATCTGGAGCGGGTGCTGGAAACTATCAATGAGCCTGCCATTATTGAGGATAAACCGGGTGCGTATGAGCTGCCCGCCATTACCGGAAAAGTGGAATTTGACCACGTGACCTTTGGCTATGAGCCTGGTCAGACCATTTTGAACGATGTCTCCTTTACCGCCAATCCCGGCGAGAGCATCGCTATTGTAGGCCCCACCGGCGCAGGCAAGACGACCATCGTCAACCTGATCAGCCGTTTCTACAATATCGAGCAGGGCAAGGTGCTCATTGACGGCCACAGCGTCATGGATGTGACCCTCCACTCCCTGCGGAGCCAGATGGGCATTATGCTGCAGGATAGTTTCATTTTCTCCGGCACTATTGCCGATAACATCCGATATGGTCGTCTGGATGCCACCGATGCGGAAGTGCGGGAGGCGGCAAAGATCCTTCACGCCGATGAATTTATCAACGCCATGAACTTCGGATTTGACACCGAGGTCAAAGAGCGGGGCGGCGGATTGTCTCAGGGGCAGAAACAGCTTATCGCTTTTGCCCGTACCCTGCTGGCCGATCCCAAGATTCTGGTGCTGGACGAGGCTACCTCCTCTATTGATACCGCCACGGAGCAGTTGGTGCAGGAGGGCATCAACACCCTGATGAAGGGGCGTACCTCCTTTATCATTGCCCACCGGCTTTCCACCATCAAGAGCTGCACCCGCATTATGTATGTGGCTCAGGGCAAGATTCTGGAAAGCGGCAGCCACGACGAGCTCATGGCCAAAAA
>CALWIS010000255.1 GCA_944380795.1 uncultured Clostridia bacterium
GGGCTATTTTCTCACCCCTTCCTGCGTTTTCTGATGCAGAAGGGGTTCGCCCATTGCGATGGGCGACGCAAAGGGGCTTTGGTCTCGCCTGCCGGCTCGGTCGGTGTTAAATGTTTGCCACTGGCACACAACACCCCTTTGGAAACCCCACCGCCTTTTGTAAAAGGCGGGCGAAAACTTTACAGTCGCGAGGTGACAACTGCGAATTTTCAGTTACTACCACGTGAACTATTTGATACACAGACAGGTGCGCCCCTACATTTTATTTTGCAAATCATTAACCGAATTAACCCGCATAACCAAAACAATTATGACATAAATTTACGATAAGGATGGACGATATGGCAGTACGAGTGGGAATGGTCAGCCTTGGCTGTGCCAAAAATCAGGTAGACGGGGAAATGCTCATGGCTTCCCTGAAAAATGCAGGCTATGAGCTCAGCGACGACGCTGCGCTGGCAGATGTGGCGATTATCAACACCTGCGGCTTTATTGAGAGCGCAAAGGCCGAATCCATCGAGGAGATTCTGGAACTAGTCACGCTGAAAAAAGAGGGCCGCATTAAAAAGATCGTGGTCACCGGATGTCTCTCCCAGCGCTACCAGCAGGAGATCCGCAAGGAAATTCCCGAGGTGGATGCCGTGGTGGGCATTGGCGCCAATGGCGAGATTGCAGAAATTATCGGCAAGATCATGGAGGGCGAGACACAGGACGTGTTCCCCGAAAAGGAAAAAATGCCCCTGTGCGGCGACCGGGAGCTTTCTACCCCCAGCTATTTTGCCTACCTGAAAATTGCAGAGGGATGCGATAATCGCTGCACCTATTGCGCTATCCCCCTTATCCGCGGCGGCTACCGCAGCCGTACCATTGAGAATATCGTGGAAGAAGCCCAAAAGCTGGTGGACGACGGCGCAAAAGAGCTCATTGTCATTGCCCAGGATACTAGCCGCTACGGCCTTGATCTCTATGGCGAATTAAAATTGCCGGAGCTGCTGCGCCAGCTGTGCCGGATTGAAAAGCTGCGCTGGGTGCGCCTGCTCTACTGCTATCCCGATACCGTTACCGATGAACTGCTGGACGTAATGGCTTCGGAAGAAAAAATCGTGAAATACATCGACCTGCCCTTGCAGCACGCTTCCGGCAGGGTGTTAAAGGCCATGAACCGCCGGGGCGATAAGGAATCCCTTTTAAAGCTCATTGCCCATATGCGGGAAAAGGTGCCGGGACTCATTCTGCGCACTACCCTGATTACCGGCTTCCCGGGCGAAACCGAGGAGGACTTTACCGAGCTTTCCGAGTTTGTGCAGGAGGTCCGTTTTGACCGGCTGGGCTGCTTTGCCTATTCCCAGGAGGAGGATACCCCCGCAGCTCTGCTGCCTGACCAGATCGACGAAGAAACCAAAAATCGCCGTGCGGAGATTATTATGGAGCAGCAGATGGAAATCATGCAGCAAAAGGGCGAGGCAATGATCGGCAAGGCTGTTACGGTGCTCACCGAGGGCTTTGACCGGTACGCCGAGTGCTATTTTGGTCGCACGGCCGCCGACTCCCCGGATATTGACGGCAAGGTGTTCTTTACAGCCCAGGGCAATAAACCTTACTTTGGCCAGTTCGTTAAGGTTCGTATTGAGGATTGCATGGACTGCGACCTGACCGGCGAGAGAATTTGATTTTGATTTCAGAGTAATGGAGCGGGTATTCCGTTCCCAGAGTATTTGCAGGAGGTATCCGCTTCATGAACCTTCCCAATAAATTAACGGTGCTGCGTATGATTCTGGTACCGTTTTTCGTATTAGCGATTTTATGGCCTTTTCCCCATCATTTTTTGGTGGCGCTGGCGCTATTTGGCGCGGCCTCTTACACCGACCATCTGGATGGAAAGCTGGCCCGAAAAAACAACCAGATTACTGATTTTGGAAAGTTTATGGACCCGCTGGCAGATAAGATTTTGGTGATCTCCGCGCTGGTATGCTTTGTCAGCCTGAATTTGTGCGATGTGTGGCTGGTGCTGCTCATTATTGCCCGGGAATTTATGGTAACCTCTATCCGGCTGGTAGCAGCGGGAAAAGGTTCGGTCATTGCCGCCAATAACTGGGGTAAGGTCAAGACAGTAAGCCAGATCGTAGCCATTTGCGTGATTTTGCTTTTGCAGCACATTGTGGAGCTGGGAGATCTAAGGCTGGTCCCATTTGTCAATGGGGAAATGGTCCTGCTGTTCTGGGGAATCGGCGAGGTGTTTTTGGCAATCGCTACCTTTTTTGCCGTGCTTTCCGGCCTGATTTACTTAAAGCAAAACTGGGATATAGTGAAGAACGCGAAATAAATGGGGAAATCCCTTTACAAACCGCCTGCTTTTGGATTATACTGAAAGGCACAGAATAGCATCTGACTACATAAAATAAACAAGATAGTAAAACGGCAATACACAGGAAAAGTACCCGATACCCGGATGCACCAGAGAGAGGGCGTCACCGGCTGCAAGCGCTCTTGGCAAAAGGACGGCGAAATGCGCCTGTGTGGGCAAAAGCCATGCCGGCCGGAGGAAATTCCGGCCCGATTCAGCCCCGTTACCGGCTGCTTGAGCGATAAAACGGAGTGGAACCGCGGAAGCACCGCCTCTGTCCCTTTTGGGGATGGAGGCGTTTTTTCGGTTCCTGTACAGAAAGGAGCCTGTTTGTATGTTCAAGGCATTAAAGGAAGAATTGGACTCCATTATGGCCCGTGACCCGGCCGCCAGAAGCCGTTTGGAAGTGTATTTCCTCTATTCCGGGTTCAAAGCGGTACGGGCATACCGCAAGGCCAACTGGTTCTATCGTCATAATCATAAGTTCATTGCCCGGTGGATCAGCCAGCGGGCGCGGCACAAAACGGGCATTGAGATCCACCCCGGCGCCACCATTGGAAAAGGCTTGTTTATCGACCATGGTATGGGAGTGGTCATCGGCGAAACCACGGTGATCGGCGATGACTGCACCATTTACCAGAATGTCACCCTGGGCGGTACGGGTAAGGAGCACGGCAAGCGCCACCCCACTTTGGGAGATAATGTGCTCATCGGTTCCGGTGCCAAGGTGCTGGGGCCCTTCCGTGTGGGCGATAACGCCCGGGTAGCCGCCGGTGCAGTAGTGCTGGAGGAAGTACCGGATAATGCTACCGCAGTAGGTGTTCCCGCCCGCATCGTGCGGGTCAACGGCGAAAAGGTGGTGCATCCCTCCGAGAATCTGGATCAGATCCATGTGGCCGACCCGCTGTCTCAGTGCCTGTGCAGAATGCAGGTCGAGACCGAGCGTCTGGAAAAGCGCATGGAGGAGATCGAGGAGCGCTGCAAGGAGCAGTCCGCGTAAGGGGATGTATGTACAGGGGCGCGCATTGCGCGTCCTTGTTCCCATGTCGGGCATGATATGTGGGCGGTTAATAACCGCCCCTACAAAAATCCGCATCAAACTTCCCATTTTTCCTCCGGTATCTCGCCTGCCTCTAAATAGACTACGTTCAAATTTGATATAAAGGAGAATTACCATGAGAATTTACAACACCATGTCACGGCAAAAGGAAGAACTTGTCCCCATGACCCCCGGCGAGCTGAAAATCTACGCCTGCGGTCCCACCGTGTACAACTATATCCATATCGGCAATGCCCGTCCCATCTGCGTGTTTGATGTGCTGCGCCGTTATCTGGAATACCGGGGCATGAAGGTCACCTATGTCCAGAACTTCACCGATATCGACGATAAGATCATCAACAAGGCCAACGAGGAACACAGCGACTACCTTACCGTTTCCCGCCGGTACATGGAGGAATACAAAAAGGACGCTGCCGGCCTCAACGTGCGCCCGGCTACTATCCATCCTTTGGCTACCGAGAACATTGACGAGATCATCGCCATTATCTCCAAGCTGGTGGAAAAGGGCTACGCCTATGCCGTGGACGGCGACGTGTACTTCCGCACCAATAAATTCAGCGAGTACGGCAAGCTCTCCCACCAGCACTTGGAGGAGCTTCAGGCCGGCGCCCGTATCAGTGTGGGAGACGTGAAGGAAGACCCCATGGACTTCGCTGTGTGGAAGTCCGCCAAGCCCGGCGAGCCTTACTGGGAATCCCCCTGGGGGCATGGCCGTCCCGGCTGGCACATTGAGTGCTCCGCCATGGTGCGCCGCTATCTGGGCGAGACCATCGACCTGCACTGCGGCGGTCAGGATTTGATTTTCCCTCACCACGAAAACGAAATTGCCCAGAGCGAATGCTGCAACGGCGTGCCCTTTGCCCGGTACTGGATGCACAACGGCTACATCAACGTGGACAACAAGAAGATGAGCAAATCTTTGGGCAACTTCTTCACCGTGCGGGATGTAGCCGAAAAATACGGCTATGAGCCTATCCGC
>CALWIS010000256.1 GCA_944380795.1 uncultured Clostridia bacterium
GAGCAGATCACCGCTTTGGAGATGACCCGGGCGGTTTCCAGATCTTTTGCGCCGGTGAGCTTGCACACCAGCAACCGGCTTGCGCCCTCGCCGTCTCCGCCGATCATCCGGGCCAGCTGAATGCACATAGCGTCCAGTGCCTCACAGAAAGCAACATAGTCCGCATTTTCGCTGTCGATCAGTTCATTTCCGGCAAGGCCGTTTGCCATAATGGTGAGGGTGTCGTTGGTGGAGGTGTCGCCGTCGATGCTCACCATGTTAAAGCTCTTGTCGGCGGCGGCCTGCAAGGCCTTTTGCAGCATGGGGGTGGAAACTGCCGCGTCGGTGGTCAGAAAGCTGAGCATGGTGCCCATGTTGGGGTGGATCATGCCGCTGCCCTTGGCGATGCCGCCAATATGTACTTTTTTGCCGCCCAGTTCCAGTTCTACTGCCACTTCCTTACGGGTGGTGTCGGTGGTCATGATGGCGTCGGCTGCATCTGCACTGCCAAAGGGGTTCAGCAGCTTGGCGGCTTCCGGGGTACCCTGTTCAATGGGTTCAATGGGAAGAATTTCACCAATCACGCCGGTGGAAGCCACAATGATGTCGGAGGGGTCCAGATTCAGCGCCTGTCCGGCAATTTCGCACATACGCCATGCCTTCTCTTCGCCGTCGGCGTTACAGGTATTGGCGTTGCCGCTGTTGCAGATAACCGCCTGTGCGATACCATTTTGCAGGTTGCGCTTGGTCACCAGAATCGGCGCACCCTTGACTTTATTAAGAGTATAGATACCGGCGGCGTTACAGGGCACAGAGCTGGCAATCAAAGCCAAATCCCGTTTGGACTTATTGCGCCGGATACCGCAGTGAACGCCTGCGGCGGTAAACCCCTGTGCAGCGGTTACGCCGCCCTCGATAAATGTATAGGACATCATGAAACCTCCTTAAATTTGCAGAACACAAATCGTGACATCGTACGCGCGGAACTGGTTTCCCATTCGTACCCGCTTGCCCGCGAAGTAAAAGTTTTCGTCCACCTTTTTCAAAAGGTGGTGGGGTTTCCAAAGGGGCAAAGCCCCTTTGCGCCGCTCTCCGCAGAGAGCGGAACTCTTTATACTCCCAAAACGCGGGAAGGGGTGAGAAAACAGCCCTATGGGCTGTTTTCGAGGGGAAACCCACGTATGGGGTTTCCCCTAAAAAATCCCGTTTTCTCTGCTTTTGGCAACTCTTGTGGTTTGTGAAAACAGTTAGCTTTTGACTTCCTTTGTATGGGAAGAATACTCCTTTTCAGCCCTCGCGCCGCCATCGGCGGCTCTTGGGGTTGGGTGCGAATTTTATTTTCATAAGCTCGCTTACGCTCGCTGTTTTTGGGGGCTCCTCGCCCCCTTGCCCCCTCGCCAGAGAGACTGAGTCTCTCTGGACTCTGCCCTTCGCTCCGCGCCATTCTTTTTATTTCATCTGTTCCAGTGTTTTCAGCATTCCCTTTGCCTGCGACTTTACATTCTCCGGTGCCGGGCCGCCATACACCGTGCGGCCATTGACGCATTTTTCCAGAGAAATCGCCTCATACACGCCCTCGTCAAATTCGGGGCAAACTTTCTGGTATTCCTCCATGGAGAGGCTTTCCAGTGTTTCATTCAGTTCAATGCAACGTGCCACTAATTCGCCAGTAATGCGGTACGCATCCCGGAAAGGCAGCCCCTTTTCTCCCACCAGATAGTCGGCACAGTCGGTGGCGTTGATAAAGCCCTTGGCCGCTGCCGCCCGCATATTGTCGGTGAGCACTCGCATGGTGTCGATCATGGGGATAAAGGCCGTCAAGCACAGCTTGAGGGTATCCACTGCGTCAAAAATGGCCTCTTTATCTTCCTGCATATCCTTGTTGTAGGCCAGCGGCAATCCCTTTAGCATAGAGAGCAGCGTCATCAGATCTCCGAATACTCGGCCGCTCTTGCCACGCACCAATTCGGCAATATCCGGGTTTTTCTTCTGGGGCATAATGCTGGAACCGGTGGAAAACGCGTCGTCCAGCTCGATGAATTTAAACTCCCAGGAGCACCACAGGATAATCTCCTCGGAGAATCGGGACAAATGCACCATAGCCAAAGAGATAGCGGAAGCCAGCTCCACGCAGAAGTCACGGTCGGAAACGCCGTCCAAGCTGTTGCGGCTCACCTGGGCAAATCCCAGCAAATCAGCAGTCATACGGCGGTCCAGCGGATAGGTAGTGCCTGCCAGCGCACCGGAACCCAAAGGCATTACATCCATGCGCTTCACGGCATCCTGCATCCGGCCGATATCACGGAGGAACATCTCCCCATAGGCCAGCAGATGGTGGCCAAAGGTGATGGGCTGCGCCCGCTGCAAATGGGTGTATCCGGGCATGATGGTCTCGCTGTATTCCATGGCCTTGTTGGCCAGCACCGTGCACAGCTCCTTCAGCTGATCGATAAGCCCGGCAGCTTCTTTTTTTAGCGTCATGCGGATATCCAGCGCCACCTGATCGTTCCGGCTCCGGGCGGTGTGCAGACGCTTACCAGCGCTGCCCAGACGCTGAGTGAGCTCGCCCTCCACAAAGGTGTGGATGTCCTCGGCGTTGGGGTCGATGGGCAGTGTGCCCGCGGTGATCTCATCGCTAATCTTTTGCAGCTCGTCGCAGATTTTCTCCGACTCCACCTTGTCGATGATGCCGCAGGCCCCCAGCATGGTGGCATGGGCGATGCTCCCGCGGATATCCTCCTGATACATACGGCTGTCAAAGGAAATAGACGAGTTAAAGTCGTTGGTTTTGGGGTCAAGCTCCTTGTGGAAGCGTCCTGCCCATAGTTTCACGGCGTGTTCCTCCAAACTTCTGAATTTATCAAAATGAACACCAAACCCCGCATACTCTCCCAAAAGGGGATTATGCGGGGATGTATGCTGTAAACGGATTATTTCTCCAGCTTCTGGCGCTTCATAGCCTGCACCTTGATGGGCAGTCCGAACAGGTTGATGAATCCGGCGGAATCCTTCTGATCGTAGACTTCGTCCTCGTCGAAGGTGGCGATCTCCTCGTCATACAGAGAGTAGGGAGAGGTAACGCCTGCATCGATGATGTTGCCCTTGTACAGCTTCAGCTTCACATCGCCGGTAACGGTCTGCTGGGTGCTGGTAACGAAGGCGGACAGAGCCTCACGGAGAGGGGTGAACCACTGGCCAAAGTATACCAAGTCAGCGAACTTGAGGCCGATCTGCTGCTTGTAGTGGTAGGTGTCGCGGTCCAGACAGATCTCTTCCAGCTTGTTGTGTGCGTGGTAGAGGATGGCGCCGCCAGGAGTTTCATACACGCCGCGGCTCTTCATGCCCACCAGACGGTTTTCCACCATATCTACAATGCCGACGCCGTTGCGGCCGCCCAGCTCGTTGAGCTTCTCGATAAGTTCCACAGCGCCCAGTTCTTCGCCGTTAACAGCGGTGGGAACGCCCTTCTCAAAGTGGATAGTCATGTATTCCGGCTTATCGGGAGCCTGCTCGGGAGAAACGCCCAGCTCCAGGAAGTTGGGGTCGTCATACTTGGGCTCGTTGGCCGGGTCTTCCAGATCCAGGCCCTCGTGGGAGAGGTGCCACAGGTTCTTATCCTTGGAATAGTTGGTTTCCCGGGTAATCTTCAGCGGAATGTCGTGGGCTTCTGCATACTCGATCTCGTCTTCTCTAGACTTGAGATCCCAGATTCTCCAAGGAGCGATGATCTTCATCTCGGGAGCAAACGCCTTGATGGACAGCTCGAAACGAACCTGGTCGTTGCCCTTGCCGGTGCAGCCGTGGCAGATAGCATCGGCGCCCTCGGCCTTAGCGATTTCCACAATGCGCTTTGCAATGATGGGACGTGCAAAGGAGGTGCCCAGCAGATACTTGTTCTCGTACACAGCGCCGGCCTGCACGGTGGGATAGATGTAATCCTCGATGAATTCCTTTTTCAGGTCCTCGATGTACAGCTTGGAAGCGCCGGTCTTCTTGGCCTTCTCTTCCAGGCCGGTGAGCTCGCTGCCCTGTCCCACGTCGGCGGAAACCGCGATGACCTCGCAGTTGTCATAGTTTTCTTTCAGCCACGGAATAATGATGGAAGTATCCAGTCCGCCGGAATAGGCGAGAACTACCTTTTTGATCTTGTCAGCCATAAGTAAAGCCTCCTGTATAACATGGTGTCGAGCCTTCCCGGCTTATGGGCGGGGAGGTTGTGTTCGGTAAGTTATGTGACTAATTATACACCGTTTCCTGTAAAAATCAAGAGTTTCTTGCATAAATATTCAGATTATCCGGTTTCAACAAATTTTGCAAATAGTCTAATCTAAAACTATGCACCTTCTAACGAAACCGCCTTTCCCTTTAAGTTGTATTTTGCCTTCTTTGCGGCTGTTTCCGTGTTATTATATAAAAGAGAGAACCCAGTTTTTCCCTTGACTTTTCCCCACAGACGGATTACAATAAATGGGCTTAATTGAACATACATTTATTGCATAACCATACAATAAAACAGTATATTCTCATCCGATTTGGAAGGGGAAAGTATCATGCATGAATTTTTAAAACGCACTTGGGCGGAAATTGACATAGATGCCATCGACCACAATTTCCGGGTTATCCGCTCCACCTTAAAGCCCGGCGTTAAAATGTGCTGTGTAGTCAAAGCTGATGCCTACGGCCACGGAGCACCTATGGTGGCCAGAGAATACCAGCGGCTGGGGGCTGACTGGTTCGCCGTTTCCAATCTGGAAGAAGCCATCCAGCTGCGGCGGTGCGCCATTACCCGGCCAATTTTGATTTTGGGCTATACCCCGCCGCAAAAGGCCGAAGAGCTGGCTGAACTGAATATCTCACAGAGCGTGCTGTCCCTAGACTATGCCCGTCAGCTCTCCCAATATGCACAGGAAGCCGGAGTGGAGGTCAAAATCCACGTAAAAGTGGATACTGGCATGAGCCGCATCGGGTTTGTGTACCAGACGCCGGATGCGAGCGCCACATCCCTCAACGAAATGGAGGAGGCCTGCCGTTTGCCGGGGCTGATTCCGGAAGGCGTGTTTACCCATTTTGCCGTTGCGGACGACGGCAGCGAGGGCGAGGACTTTACCCTGCGCCAGTTTGCCTGTTTCCGGGAGGCCATCGAGACCATGGAGCGCCGGGGCATCCATTTTGCCATTCGCCACTGCGCCAACAGCGGCGCTATTGCCGACTATCCGGAGTTACAGCTGGACATGGTGCGCCCGGGCATCATCCTCTATGGCATGGAGCCATCAGGCAGCATCCAGCATCCCTTGGACCTGCGGCCGGCAATGGAACTGAAAACCGTCATCTCCCAGAAAAAGGTGATCCCCGCAGGGGCCACGGTCAGCTATGGCCGCACCTTTACCGCTCAAAAGGAAACCGTCATTGCCACGGTGCCCATTGGCTACGCCGACGGCTACCCCCGAAAGTTTTCGGGCAAGGCAGAGATGCTGGTGCGGGGCAAGCGGGCCTGCATTGCCGGGCGGGTATGCATGGATCAGTTGATGCTGGACGTGACGGACATTCCCGAAGCCAAAGAGGGCGATGTGGTGACAGTATTCGGCCATGATGGAGACGCCTTTTTACCGGTGGATGAGCTGGCGGCCCTCAACGACACCATTCATTATGAAATGGTGTGTCTGGTGGGCAAACGCGTTCCTCGTATTTATTGGAAGAACGGGAAACAGGTGGGAGAGCTGAACTACATCTGTCCTGCAGAATAAAGAATGGTATAAAAAATCCCGGAAGGTTTGTGTGAACCACAAGCTCTCCGAGATTTCTTAGTTTTTAGCAGATATGCGTTTACGGATTTCTTCCTGTGCATGATATTGGTTATTCATAGCCATAACCGTATACTTGGTGAAGGAGGTATAAATGATAATTTGTTTTTTGGCGGTCTCTACTTGGGAAATCTGATCATATGTAAGTGAAAAACTAACATTACTGCTGGTAAGACCCATTGTTGTGACACCTTCTATATGATCATCATATACATATAGATACGAACGGCTAACAGATATCATATTTGCGATTGCCCACACATAATAGACAACAGCAAAAATTGTGCTGATTATCAGCAAAGTAAAAAAAGCATCGCCGTAGTGATCATGAACTGCTGCAACTCTTTCACAGCCTTTTACCAGAGCAGAAAGAGATTTATTTGGAACAGGGAAAAGCCTTCCTTCGATGGAACCGGAAAACAAACCAAAAATAAAAACGGCAGAGTCTCCATTACATGGGAGCTTCTGCCGTTTTTATTTTCAGCTTTTACATCGATCGAGATTTCTTGGCACAGGTCCGCATAGCCTGCATCACGCTGCTGCGAAAACCTGTCTCCTCCAGCACCTGCACCGCCTCGATGGTGGTACCGGCGGGAGAGCACACCATGTCTTTGAGCTCGCCGGGATGCTTGCCGGTTTCAAGCACCATTTTGGCACTGCCCAGCACTGCCTGCGAAGCAAAGGTGTACGCCTGCTGCCGGGGCATCCCCTCCGCAACGGCGGCGTCCGCCATGGCCTCAATGAGCATGAAGATATACGCCGGAGAGCTGCCGCTCACTGCCACCACCGCATCCATAAGCCGCTCCGGGATGACCTCCGCCTTGCCAAAGCCGCCCAACATTTCCAGCACGTTGTCCAGCATCTCAGGAGCCACGTTCTCGTTGGGGCACACTGCGGTGATCCCCTCCCCCACCATAGCTGGAGTATTGGGCATGGTGCGCACAATGGGCAGATCTTTTCCAAAAGTTTCTGCCAACCAGGCAAGAGTCTTGCCCGGGGCAATGGTGACGATGATCTGGTCTTCCTGTACGCTGGGGGCAATCTCCCGGATGACGTCCTCATAGAACTGGGGCTTTACCGCCAATACGATAATTTGCGATTGCTCCACTACCGCTTGGTTGCTGCTGGCGGCGAACACGCCGTAAGCGCCCTGTACCCGCTCCGCAGCGGCAGGCAGCAAGTCATGGACGGTAATCTCCTTTGGGCTGCAAATCTGGTTTTTCACAATACCGCCCATCATGGCGCTGGCCATGTTGCCGCAGCCGATAAATCCGATTTTCATGCTGACAACTTCCTTTCTATGTATGATAATCCCATTATGTTTAGCACTCTAAAACTCAGGAAAAACTCTGCTCGGTGCGGGCGATGATCTCATCCTGCAACGCACGGCTCAGGTTGCGGAAATGGTCACTGTAACCAGCCACTCGGACAATCAGGTCTTTGTACTCCTCGGGGTGCGCCTGTGCGTCTAGCAGGGTCTGCCGGTCGATAACATTGAACTGGATATGGTGGCCGTCCATGGCAAAATAGGCCCGGATGAGGTTGGCCATCTGCTGCAATCCCTGTTCGCCTGCCACCACGGAGGGGGTAAACTTCTGGTTCAGCAGGGTGCCTCCGGTCTGTAAATGGTCCATTTTGGCACAGGACTTCACCACAGCGGTGGGGCCGTTTGTATCCGCTCCCTTTTCCGGGGAAATACCCTCGCTCACCGGCTTATGGGCGCGGCGGCCATTGGCGCTGGCCAACATCACCTCGCCAAAATATACATGGCAGGTAGTGGGCAGCATATTCACCCGGTACATGCCGCCCCGCATATTGGGCCGTCCGGTCACAGCTTTCTGATAATAGGTAAACACCGATTTCATAATATCGTCGGCATAGTCGTCGTCGTTGCCGTATTTGGGGCTGTGCTCCTGTACCAGCTTGAGCATCCGGGGCTGGCCCTCAAAGTCGTGGAGCATGGCGTCGGTCAGCTCGGGCAGAGTGAAGTGCTTCTGGTCGAACACCTGATACTTGATTGCGGACAGGCAGTCGGTGACGGTGCCGATACCCACACCCTGAATATAGCTGGTGTTGTACCGTGCGCCGCCGGCATTGTAGTCCATCCCCTTGGAGATGCAGTCGTTGGTAATCACCGACAGGAAGGGAACAGGCATATACTCCGCGTATATCTTTTCGATAATATTACTCCCCTTCACTTTAATATCCAGGAAGTAGTCAATCTGCTTGTGGAACGCTTCCAACAGCTCCTCATAGCTATGGAAGTCCTCTGCATTGCCCAACTGTAAGCCCAGCTGCTTGTGGGCTACATGGTCATAGCCATTGTAGAGGGTCAGTTCCAGAATCTTGGGCAGATTGAAATAGCCGGTCAAAATATAAGCCTCGTTGCCAAAAGCACCGGTTTCCACACAGCCGCTGGTACCGCCCCGGCGGGCGTCTTCCAGCGTTTTGCCTGCCGCCAAAAGCTCCTGCACAATGGCTTCTGTATTATAGAAAGCGGGCTGGCCCCAACCCTTGCGGCTGATCTCGCAGGCGCGGAGGAGGAACTTTTGCGGCGTTTTCCGGCTGATTTGCACGTTAGAACTGGGCTGGAGCAGCTTCATGTCATCCATGCAGTCCAGAATCAGATAGCTGACCTCATTAACGCCGTTGGTGCCGTCGGGCGCAATGCCGCCGGTGTTGATGTTGGCAAAGTCGGTATAGGTGCCGCTCTCCTTGAGGGTAATGCCCACCTTGGGCGGGGCGGGCTGGTTGTTGAACTTCACCCACAGGCATTCCAGCAGTTCCAGCGCCCCCTCCCGAGTGAGGATACCCGCTTCGGTATCCCGGCGGTAGAAGGGGTACACGTGCTGGTCCAGCCTTCCGGGGCTGTAGGAATCCCAGGGGTTCAATTCGCTGGTTACGGCCAGATGCACAAACCAGTACATTTGCAGCGCCTGGTGGAAGGTCTGGGGCTTATGGGCGGGCACCACGTCGCAGTTTTCCGCAATTTTTAAGAGGTCGGCCTTCCACTGGGGGTCGGTCTCCGTCTCGGCCATTTCCCGAGCAAGAGCGGCGTACCGCTGGCCCAGCACGATCACGGCTTCGCAGGCGGTATCCATGGCTTTCAGCTGTTCCCGGCGGCGCAAAGCGTTGGGGTCGTGCAGCACGTCCAGCGCTTCCATGGCCTTGTGGATGTCCTGCTGGTACTCCCGGAAGCCTTTGAGATAGATTTTCTCGGATCCAACGGTATGGCCAGGGCCGCGCTGCTCCATGAACTCGGTGAAGATGCCACATTCATAGGCAGTTTTCCACTCATCGCTCATGTTATCCAGAATCCGGCGGCGGATGGAGCGCTTTTCCCAGAAGGGGATGATCTTCTCTTCCTGAATTTTCAGGTCTTCCTGCGTAACCGTAAAGTTAATCAGCTCCCGGTCATTCATCACGTGCATATCTTCCAGCGTGTGGCAGCACAGCTCCGGGAATGTAGGGGAAGACTGGGGGCCGTCGCCCTTTTCTCCCACAATCAGCTCGCCGCGGCTGATGGAAATTGTTTTATGAGAGAAATAATGGAGCAAGGTCAAAGCGCGGAGCTCCGGGACGGAGACGGTTCCCTCATATTTTTCATAGGCTTCGGTTTCCAGCACAGCCCGCTCCATATAGATGCGAGGCTGGGTATTGAGGCTTTCTTCCCGCAGGCGGCGGACACGGTCGTTCATACCGTGGACTTCTTTGGGCCGCTGAGTGGTGGTTGCAGTTTGAACTGCCATAGTCAATCGTTCCTTTCTTTGTCATATATATTGTGTAAATTTTAACTTTACAGGAGAGCAGTGTATGCCTTTATCCCCCCATTACCACCGGTACGCCGGTTTGACGGAGAATTTCTGCCAGTTCTTCCAAATGCTCCGGTGTAGGAGGTGCCAGCGCTGCTTCGTTATACTCTCGCCCCAAACGGGCATACTTGTTTTTTCCGATATCATGGTATGGGAGCAGATGGATTTTTCGAACATGGATGCCACCTTGCAGCAGTTTTAAAACCGCCTCGATCTGCTCTCGGCTGTCGTTAATGCCAGAAATAAGGGGCAGCCGCAGCCGAATATCCCCGCCGGCAGCACTGAGTTTGCGCAGGTTATCCAGAATCAGCTTATTATCTACCCCCACCCACTTTTTATGGGTTTCCGGGTCCATGGCCTTTATATCATAGAGAAAAGCCGTCACATAAGGCAGGATACTGTCGAACCGCTCCCAGGGAGCAAAACCGCTGGTATCAATAAACACACTGATTCCCTTTTCAAAAAAGCCACGACACAGTTCCACGATCTCTTCAAAAGGCTGGATCGCCATTACCTCTCCACCGGACAAAGTCACCCCGCCTCCGGATTCCTCATAAAATATTTGGTCTTTTTCTCCGGCTTCCAGCAGTTGTCGCACTGTCTTGTATTCTCCCGAAAGGGAACGGGCGCTTTCTAAGCATTCTATCACACAGTTTCCGCAACCGGTGCATCTTTCCCGATCCAGCAGCGGCACACCATGTTCCATAATAATGGTTTTTTGGGGGCAAATTTCCGCACACCATCCGCAGCCGGTACACTTCTCCCGGTTCCACAACAGCTCCGGTTTTTTCTGTTGGCTTTCGGGATTATGACACCAGGCACAGCGCAGCGGGCATCCCTTAAAAAATATGGAGGTGCGTATGCCGTCCCCATCATGAATGGAGTATTTTTGAATATCAATGACAGATGGCATTTTCAGCACCAACTCCTTTTAATTGTTTTAAACTGTGTGTTTTCGCTATTCGTTTCATTATTGTGAAATAAATAGCTGTAAATTTGTGTTTTCTTCACTGATTATAGAACCGCTTAAAGTGTTTGTCAAGAAATATTCTTTCATTTTACAACGCTTTTTTCTTTATGAAAGAACCGTGTAAGCTTTTCACCTTAACTAAAAAAATTAAAGATTTCTTTCTTGACAAAAAGGGGAAGTACACGGTATCATATATACGGGGAAATGTTTGTTAAAGCATTCAGGAAATTATTACACCGCACACCGCAAAAGTAAAACTTCCCCCTGTTAATTTCTTATGGAAGGAAGATCATCATGAACGTCAACACCGCAATTGGCGCCAAGGTCAAACGGCGCCGCACCGACAAAAAAATGACCCTGAAGCAGTTAGGTGAACAGACAGGGCTTTCTGTAGGTTTCCTCTCTCAGTTTGAACGCGGCCTTTCCTCTATCGCTTTGGATTCTTTGGAGAAAATTGCCAGAGTATTGGAGACTCCTCTTTCCGAGTTGTTTGAAGAACGCACCTCTTCTCTGTATGCTGATCCGGTAGTCCATAGTATCGATCTGCGTTTTGACAGCATCAGCGACCAAATTTTTCAGAGCAGCTTGCGCGGCGGCGCCGGAGAATTCCAAATGCTCCCTAAATTATACACCCTGCTGCCTTTGGCAGAGGAAAACACTATGCCGGAGATGTACAGCCATGAGGGCGAGGAGTTTATCTACATACTGGAAGGCGTGGCTACTTTCTTCCTGGAAGGGCGAGCAATGACCCTCTATGCCGGCGACTCCATTCAGATCAATTCTCAAAAGGAACACAACTGGATGAACCGCTCTACCAAGATCGCTAAAATTTTGGCCGTAAACCTCTATCCTTCTCAGACCTGAAAACTTTAACAACGATTTTGCAAAGGGATGCCGTTTCCATTTTCGGCGTCCTTTTGTTTTTGTTATATGCAAATTTGGAAACACACAAAAACCGCCGCCATTTCTGCTGCCCTGTTACAAAAAATTCATGACTTTCCGCCTATAATCACGTATAATTGATAAATAGATATATTTCATTTTAAAATCACGCCTGCTCCGGCCGGCTTTTATCAAAAGGAGGATGTCTCATGTCCGCTGGAAAGATCCTGGTCGTGGATGACGATCAAAATATTTGCGAACTGCTTCGCTTATACATCGAAAAAGAAAATTTTGAAGTGGCAGTAGCCAACGACGGCCGCCGTGCTCTGGAGCTTTTCGACAGCTTCTCTCCTGATTTGATTTTGTTAGACATCATGCTGCCTGAACTGGACGGATGGCAGGTATGCCGGGAGATTCGCAAAAAATCCCAGTGCCCCATCATCATGCTCACCGCCAAGGGAGAAGTTTTTGACAAAGTGCTGGGTCTGGAGCTTGGCGCAGACGACTATGTGGTAAAGCCCTTTGAGACCAAAGAAGTAGTAGCCCGTATCAAGGCCGTGCTTCGCCGGATGGGGAAAAACGCAGCGGATGCTGTTAAAGAAGTAAAATACGACAAGTTGTCTATCAATCTCACTAACTATGAGCTGAAAGTTAATGGCGTACAGGTGGATACTCCTCCCAAAGAGATGGAACTGATTTATCATCTGGCCAGCAACCCCAACCGGGTGTTTACCCGTGATCAGCTTTTGGATGAGGTTTGGGGATTTGATTATTATGGTGACTCCCGTACCGTAGATGTCCATGTAAAGCGGCTTCGCGAAAAACTGGAAGGAGTTTCCGATAAGTGGTCCTTGAAAACCGTGTGGGGTGTCGGATACAAATTTGAAGTCAAGGAATAATCCGGGAGTATCGAAATGAGCGAACCCAGACAAAAAACTCTATTTAAAAAATATTTGCGCATCACCCTCTCCATTGTGTTGGCCAGTTTCTTGCTGTTGGGAATGGTCATGCTGGTGTTCGTCTCCCAGTATTGGGAATCGGAAAAACAGACCCTTCTGCGAAAGAACGCAGAATATATGTCCCGAATGGCTCAATCTGCCGCAGTCTATAATGAAGAGGAAAAGCGCTATGAACTGAGCAATAATATGGAGATGATCCTTTATGGCTTCAGCGAAAATATTGACGCAGATATTTTCATTACCGACCAATACGGCGAGCGGATCCTCGGCACATATACCAACAGCAATACCGAAACCGACCGCAAGGTAGACCCTTCTATTGTGCGGCAGGTCATGCTGGGCGGCGGGTATGAAGCACAGGGCACTCTTTCCGGTGTATACCGGGAAACCTATTATATTGTAGGAGAACCAGTGGTAGTAGATAATGTCCCCATCGGGGCGGTTTTTGTGGCTTCCAGCATCCAGTCCCTGAGCAGCTACCGTATGGAGGTTCTGAGGATGTTCCTTCTGGCTGCCATCGCTGCTTTTATGGTCACATTCTGTGTGGTATGGGTATTCTCCTATCAGTTGGTCAAACCCCTGCGCCAGATGTCGGCAGCGGCCCGCAGCTTTGGAGAAGGGGATTTCTCCATCCGTGTCCCGGTGACCAGCAGCGACGAGATTGGCGAACTGGCTACCGCCTTTAACAATATGGCGGCATCTTTGGCAAGCGGCGAAAATATGCGCCGTAACTTTATCGCCAATGTCTCCCATGAATTAAAAACCCCCATGACTACCATTGCAGGATTTATTGACGGCATTTTAGATGGCACCATCCCGCCGGAACGGGAAGCCTATTATTTGCGCACCGTTTCTCAGGAGGTCAAACGGCTCTCCCGTCTGGTGCGCACCATGCTGGATCTTTCCCGTATCGACAGCGGTGAGCTCCGTCTGCGTCCTGCCCGCTTTGACTTAACCAATACCATTTTGGTAGCCATGCTTTCCTTTGAAAAACCTATTGAAGAAAAGCATCTGGAGATCCGTGGTTTGGAAAATGCCGAAAGCCTTTTTGTTGACGGCTACCCGGATATGATCCATCAGGTAGTATACAACCTGTTTGAAAATGCAGTAAAGTTTACCAATCCCGGCGGTTATATCGAAGTTCGGGTGGAGCAAGGCTCCGACCGCACCACAGTGAGTGTGCGCAACAGCGGCCACGGTATCGAGCCGGATGAGATCCGCATGATCTTTGACCGTTTTTATAAAACCGACAAGTCCCGGAGTCAAGATAAAAACGGCATGGGTCTGGGCTTGTATATTGTAAAGACTATCATCCATCTACATGGCGGAGAGATTTCGGTGAGCAGTATTGTGGATCAATACACCCAGTTCACCTTCTGGATTCCCCGCCAGCCGGAGGGCCCGCCCTTAAAGGATGGCGCTTTACCGGGGCAGCGTGCAGAACGAGAGTCTGCACCCAAGCCGCCTAAATCATCCAAAAAAAATCGTAAATCAACGAGCAGAAAAAAATCTGCCCGGTCTTCCGCTCCAAAAAACGAGGCGGAGATTCCCGAATCTGAACCTTCTTCCCCCGAAAGGAATGACACAGAATGACAGATACTTGGAAAGACGATACCGGTGCTCCTGAGCAGCCGGAACAAAACGGTGATCCTCTCCAGTTCCCGGATGTCTCTTTTGATGACACGCAGTCTCCTCCCTCAGAGGAATCCACCCATGATGATCCCCCTGCTTCCTCATCTTCGCCTCAGGACCAACCAGACACCATCTCGGAAAATGATCCTTTTTCCACCCAGGAATCCGTGTATTCCCCGCAGCGGGAAACAGGACCGTCATATGGGAACACAGAGCCGGAAGATCCCAGCCCTCAACAAAGCCCCTCTAATCCTTATGGGTATTCCGGTAATTACACCGGTACCTATCGGAACCCCTATTCTTCTCAAAACCGGACTCCCTATCAGGGGTATCCTACCGGAGGCTATTATGGAGGGGGTTCCTCCTATCCAAACAACACAGGAGGATTTCCGCCCAATGGGCAGCCGCCTGTTTATTCTCCCACCAGCGGCTGGCAGGAACCGGTGGCTCCACAGCCTCCGCAAAAGGCCGGACGCCGCCAAAAGGTATTTCTTTATCTTGTAGGCGCTTTAGCCGTTGTGCTGACTGTTTCTTTTGTCGCATGGGGAGGATACTCCGCTATTTTTGGGGACCCCGATTCCCCGCCGGTAACAAACGGTCTCCCCTCCTCTTCTTCTGAGGACAGTGCTCCTCCTTCTTCTTCCGATGAAGAGGCTTCTGTCTCGCAGCCCGAAATTTCTTTGGGAAATGGCGGAGCCATCGAGATCAAAGACCTTCCTGCCGGCGATGCACTCACCGCTAAAGAAGTATATAAAAAGGTTTCCCCTTCTGTGGTGGGGATCGTTTCCACCATGACAGATACAGAGGGCAACGAGACTCAGGACGAAGGCAGCGGCATTGTGGCCACTTCTGATGGCTATATCATTACCAACAGCCACGTAGTAAACGACTCCCGTTCCACCATTGTGAAGGTGGTGACCAAAGACGACATCGAGTATCCCGGCGTGGTGGTAGGATATGACCGCACCACCGACCTTGCGATTGTAAAAATTGAAGCAAAAGGCCTGACCCCTGCGGAATTCGGCAACGCAGACCAAATGGAAATTGGCGATGTGGTGCTGGCCATTGGCAACCCCGGCGGGCTGGACTTTGCCAGCTCTATGACCCAGGGCATTATTTCCGCTTTAGATCGCAGCTTAGGCTCCAACAGTCAGAATGGCATGACCTATATCCAGACAGACGCTGCTATCAACCCTGGAAATTCCGGCGGCGCGCTGGTAAATTGCTACGGCCAGGTCATCGGCATCAATTCCAGCAAATTGGTAGCAGAAGATTTTGAGGGCATGGGATTTGCTATTCCCGTGAGCAAGGCCCAGGATATTCTCAACAGCCTCATGAATATCGGCTATGTAGAGGGACGTCCCCGCTTGGGCATTACCGGTCGGGATATTACCGAACAGGAAGCCCAATTTTATGAGGTACCCGCCGGTTTCCTCATTATGGAAATCGATGAAGAGAGCGATATTGATGACGCCGGCGGACAGGTGCAGGATATTATTTGCGGCGTCAACGGCCAGGAGGTTTCCAGCCTTTCCGAAATTTCCGACTTGCTGCTGGATTATTCCCCCGGCGATAAGATTACTCTGACATTGTATCGGATGTCTGACTCCACACAAAGCGATGGAGAGACCTTTGATATTACCATTACTCTGCTGGAAGACAAGGGCGAAACCCAAAATCGTTGATTCCAGCGCATTTAAGAAGAAAACAGAAGGGATATTTCTATTATTATGACAGGCTTTTTTTCCAAATGGATTCGCCGCCCCGCTAAAGGGATGGCATTGATTTTGACAGCGGCATTGCTGGCAGCTTCTCTTGGAGCCTGCGGCCTCTCCCATGAAGAAAGCTCTGCTGGCTCGGATACTTCCAATAGTTCCACCCAATCCCCTTCGGAAGAAGTTTCCGCAACAGAAGACCCCTCCCTCAAAGGGGAAGGCACTGTTTCCCTGTTGGGGGTATTGGGAGACAGTGGTACTGGATTTGCGTTCCAGGGAGCTACTTGGTTTTCCAGCAAAGAAGAGTTCCAGCAGGGTCTGGCTGCTCAATGGCCAGATACTGCGGGAGATCTAACGGCCGAATATGAAAGCAGCGACAACGGTGTATATCTCACCGCCGGCATGGCCCAGTTTAGCGACTACCCTTATTCCGCCTGCTTCCGCATTACGCAGACCAGCGGCGAAGTTACAGCTTGTTCCTATGTATTTTCTTTTGGAGCAGAAAAGGAGGAATATATTTCCGCCTTTTTGCAGGCAAGAGAAATGATGACCGAAGCCTTTGGAGGCGCAGACGAAGAGGTTCCCGCTTTTGACGCAGAACTTCCCAGCGGCGCCACCTGGTATGGTGACGACGGAAGCGGCCTGGGAATTACCGACACTTCCCCAGACCAAAGCAATTATCAATTCGAGATCGTACTTTCTGCGCCCCAGGTTCAAGGCTGACGGCAGTGGAACACGATAAAGGAGTTTGTAACATGATTGGAATTATCGGCGCAATGGAAATTGAAATCAGCGGCCTGCGGGAACAGATGGAAAACCGGCAAACGGAACACATCAGCGGCATTCGCTTTGACTGGGGCACCATTCACGGCGTACTGTGCGCGGTGGCGGTGTGCGGCCCTGGAAAAGTCAATGCTGCGGTATGCGCCCAAGCCATGATTATGCGCTTTCATCCTCGTCTGCTCATCAATTCCGGTGTAGCAGGCGGTATTGGTAAAGATGTACAGATCGGCGATGTGGTTATTGCCACAGCGGTGGTGCAGCACGATATGGACACTTCCCCGCTTGGCGACCCGGTAGGATTGATTTCTGGACTAAACCTTGTTGAGATTCCCGCAGAGGAGCGGGCTTCCCAGATACTGGCAGATCATGCCCAAAAAATCTACCAGGGCGGCGTGTTCCGCGGCATTATCGCCACCGGCGACCAGTTTATGGCCGACCGAAATAAGATTGCAGCCATTGCAGAACAGTTCCACGCCATGGCCTGCGAAATGGAAGGCGGCAGCATTGGGCAGGTCTGCTATATGAACAAGACCCCGTTTACGGTGCTCCGGGCCATCTCCGATAACGGCAACGACGATGCGGTGCTGGATTACCCCAAATTTGCAAAAGAAGCCGCTGACCGCTCCATTGCTTTGTTGAGCGAAACCCTTCCCCTGCTGGATCAGGAATTTTAAAATTAGAAACTGTGCTGGGAGGCGTTTGTATGAAGCTGTATGATATTTCCCGGGAGTTGTTTTCTACCCCTGTTTATCCCGGAGATCCCACTCCCTCTTTTGAGCGGGTGCGCCGCATGGAACTGGGGGATATGTGCAACCTGACCGGCTTTTATACCGGCTGCCACAGCGCCACTCATGTGGACGCGCCGCTGCATTTTGTGGCTGACGGCGCGTCCATCGACCAAGTGCCTTTGGAAGCCTTTTTCGGCCCCTGCCGGGTGATCACTGTTTCCGGCATTCTTACCGGGGCAGAGGTGGACGCACTGGCTCTCCAAAAAGTGGAGCGGGTTCTTCTTCAGGGAGGGGCGTTCCTCTCTCAAAGTGCGGCCTTTGCCTTTGGCGAGGCAGGCGTGGTCCTCATCGGCACCGACCAACAGTCCATTGGTTCCGCTGGGGATGAACAGGCCCCCCATGTAGAGCTGCTTTCCCGAGGGATTCCTCTACTAGAGGGACTGCTGCTGGACGACGTACCTGATGGCGAATACTTTCTGTGTGCACAGCCCTTAAAGCTGGCCGGATTGGAAGCCTCTCCAGTGCGGGCAGTACTTTTCTGCGAATAATGTTGTGCCCGCCGGGGCCGATACCGGCGGGCTTTTCTTTTTGGGGAATCACGGGGATTCTGCCAAAAATCCCCTTCCCTTTCCGGTATTTTCATGGTATAATGGTCAAGGTTTATCAGGCAGATTCCGGCATTTTTGCCGTTTATAACATCTGATCTCACCGCGGCTTCCTCTGTCCCCGCAGAAGGCCGCCATGGTGAAAGGGGACAGTATGCGGCCAGCTTCTGGCCGGGAAAGTGTGGTATGATATGAAAAATGTTCTCTCCGCGCTGTTTGGAAATTACAGCAAACGGGAATTAAAGCGCATCCAGCCCATGGTAGATATGGTGCTGGATCTGGAAGACAAATACAAGGCTATGAGCGATGAGGAGTTAAAGTCCCAGACTGGTATTCTCAAAGAGCGTTTGGCCGATGGGGAAACCACCGACGATATTCTCCCCGATGCCTTTGCCGTATGCCGGGAGGCTACCCGCCGGGTATTGGGCACCCCTCACTTCCCGGTACAGATCATGGGCGGCATTGTGCTCCATCAGGGCCGTATTGCCGAAATGAAAACCGGTGAAGGTAAAACCCAGACCGTGATTCTGCCGGCGTACCTCAACGCCCTTACCGGTAAGGGCGTCCATGTGGTTACCGTCAACGACTATTTGGCCCGCCGCGACAGCGAGTGGATGGGCAAGGTGTACCGCTGGCTGGGCCTCACCGTGGGCCTTATTGTCCACGACCTTCCCAACGACGAGCGGAAAAAAGCCTACGCCGCCGACATTACCTATGGCACCAACAATGAGTTTGGCTTTGACTACCTGCGGGATAACATGGTGATTTATAAAGAACGCAAGGTACAGCGCGGCCATTTCTTTGCCGTGGTGGATGAGGTGGACTCCATCCTCATCGATGAAGCCCGTACCCCCCTGATCATTTCCGGTCAGGGAGAGAAATCCACCGAGCTGTACACCGTTGCCGACCGTTTTGCCCAGACCCTGAAGGTGACCCGGGTAGCAGAACTTAACGAAAAAGAGGACAACGACGAACTGTATTCCGACTGCGACTATATCGTCAACGAGAAGGCCAAAACCGCTACCCTCACTCCCCGCGGCGTGAAGAAGGCGGAACAGTACTTCAACGTAGAAAACCTTACCGATGCCGACAACATTACCCTGCAGCACCACATTAACCAGGCCATTAAGGCACGGGGCGTGATGCAGAAGGACATCGACTATGTGGTGAAGGACAACGAAGTCATCATTGTTGACGAATTTACCGGCCGCCTTATGTATGGCCGCCGCTACAACGAGGGTCTGCACCAGGCCATTGAAGCCAAGGAAGGCGTAAAGGTGGCCCATGAAAGCAAGACTCTGGCCACCATTACCTTCCAGAACTTCTTCCGCCTGTATGAAAAGCTGTCCGGCATGACCGGTACCGCTATGACCGAAGAAGAGGAATTCCGGGAGATCTACAAGTTGGACGTGGTGGAGATCCCCACCAACCGGCCCATGATCCGAGAAGACCTGCCGGACGTAGTATACAAGACCGAAAAGGCCAAATTCAAGGCCGTTATTGACGACATTGAGGAGCACCACCAGACCGGACAGCCCATTCTGGTAGGTACTATTTCCATCGAAAAATCTGAAGTGCTCAGCGCTCTTTTGAAGCGTCGCGGCATTAAGCATCAGGTGCTCAACGCTAAGTATCACGACAAGGAAGCCGCCATCGTGGCCCAGGCCGGTCAAAAGGGCGCTGTCACCATCGCCACCAATATGGCTGGTCGTGGTACCGATATCAAACTGGGCGGTAACGCGGAATACATGGCCAAGGAAGAAATGCGCCGGATGCAGTTCAGCGAGGAGCTGATTGCCGAAGCGGACGCTTTCTCCGATACCGAAGATGAGGAGATTTTAGAGGCTCGTCGGGTATTCGGTGAGCTGGAAGCCAAATATAAGGACCAGATCAAGGATGCCGCTGAGGAAGTGCGCAAGGCTGGAGGCCTGTATATCATCGGCACCGAGCGCCATGAGTCCCGGCGTATCGACAACCAGCTGCGCGGTCGTTCCGGCCGTCAGGGCGACCCGGGTATGAGCCGGTTCTATATCTCTCTGGAGGATGACCTCATGCGCCTGTTTGGCGGCGAGCGGGTCAACGCCATTATGGACCGTCTCAATGTAGACGAGGATACCCCCATCGAATCCAAGATGCTTTCCAACACCATTGAAAGCTCTCAGCGCAAGGTGGAAAGCCGGAACTTCGGCATCCGTAAAAACGTGCTCCAGTATGACGACGTGATGAACCGTCAGCGCGAAATCAT
>CALWIS010000257.1 GCA_944380795.1 uncultured Clostridia bacterium
CCCATACCGGCGGTGATAAACACCATATCAGAGCCGCGGATAGCAGCGGCAATGGCCTCTCGGCTCTCTTCTGCTGCCTTCTGGCCCACCTCAGGCTTAGAGCCTGCGCCCTTGCCTCGGGTGATCTTTTCTCCGATCTGGATCTTCTGGGTAGCTTTGGAACGGTTCAGTGCCTGCTTATCGGTGTTGATGCTGATAAACTCCACACCCTGCACGCCACTGACGATCATGCGATCCACGGCGTTACCGCCGCCGCCGCCGACGCCGATCACTTTTATTAAAACATCATCGTCCATTTGGTTATCAATCTCGAAAGGCATTGCTGTCTCCCCCTTATATTTATTGAACTTCTGGGGCTTTTCTATCCCACGGTGATTTCCTTTATGCTTTTATTACTTATCTCTCTTAATTTATCACTTTTAAGGAGAAATTTCAAGAAAGATTTGAGCAAATACACAGAATTATCTCATTTTATTCAAAACCTGGAAACAAATCCGGCAATTTTAAGAATTTTGCTATTTCGTTCCCCATAAAATCTGGGATTTCGACATTTTTTTACTCCGCTTCCTTTTCAGAAGAAGATTCCTGCGCAGAAGAATTTCCGCTTGCTTCGGAGGAAGATGCTTCAGAAGATTGGGAACTTTGGGAAGATTCCTCCTGAGAGCTTTGGGAAGAGGCCACGGAATCCGCATTGTAATATGCTTTTTTCAGATCCCGGGTCAAAGAGACATCCAGCTCTCCTTTTTCATCCTCATCCAGCTCCTGCTCCACGATCTTTTTAGCAGCATTGATCTTGGTTTCTAAATCGTTGGAGGTTCCTAAAAGAATCCGGATACGACCCTGATACACCACCATCATCTGGTAGATATCCCCCACATCGATCCGGGTAATATTGTCGAAAAGCTGGCATTTTTCCAAAGTCTCTGTCACCTTTTCAAAAGCCGCCAGTGCCTTCTCGTCCGAAGCCTTTGCCTTTTTGCCGGCTTGAGGATCTTTTAAGGTCAACCCCGCCACTATCGGGCATCCGCTGGGCTGGGTGTCTGTGATCTGGAGAACCTTCTCCTCATCGCTTAAAAGGATATACTTTCCATCCTGTTCAAAGGCCGCAGACACCACCGGCTCCTCCACGGTAACTACCACAGTGGCCGGCAGTTTACGAGTGACGGATACCCTGCCGGTAAGAGGCAGCTTTTCATCCACCCGTTTCTGCGCCCCATCCACATCGGCAAGAAATAGGTTTTCTCCGGTCTGGATACCGCACGCCTCCAAAATCTCCTCTTGGGAATAGGAGGAGGTGTTCTCCACCCGAATGGTATCAATGCGGAAAAGAACCGTCAAAGAAAGGGTAACCGCCGCGGCAATCACCAGAAAAAAAGTGAACAGATAAAACAAGATCATCCGTCTGCGGCGGCGCCTTGCCCGGGCCGTTACGCCCCTTCTGGCAATGGCCTTACGCCCCCCTGTTCGATTGTTGTCTGTTGGTATCTGACGCATTTATTCCTCTTTCCCTTCCGAACCATTGCGCACACAGCGCGGGAACGCCTGTGAATACACGATGCCGGAATTCTTTGCTTTATTCCCGCCAGATCCGCGCCCCAGCAGAGCGCAGATTAGCTTCCAGATCTTCATAGCCTCGATCCAGATGATGCAGGCCGGTGAGCTCTGTCACTCCGTCTGCCGCTAAGCCCGCCACTACCAGCGCTGCGCCGCCGCGAAGGTCCGGGGCCTGCACCGGTGCGCCGGACAGCCGCGAAACACCTTCCACCACTGCCACGCGGCCTTCCACCTTGATATTGGCTCCCAGACGAAGAAGTTCCCCGGTATGCTTATACCGGCTCTCAAAGATGTTCTCCACAAACACGCTGGTGCCCTCTGCCAGGCAAGTCATAGCCAACAGCGGCGCTTGTGCGTCGGTAGGAAAACCCGGATATGGCATGGTACGCACATTTTTCACGGCGTGAAGCCGCTGCGGCGCCTGAATCTCCAAGGCATTCTCGCCAACCTGCAGCCCACACCCCGCTTCTTCAAAAACTGGGAGTACCAACTGTAAATGGTCGGGCCGGGCAGCCCGCAGCAGCAGCCTGCCGCCAGTGGAAGCCGCCGCCGCCAAATAGGTAGCGGCCACAATGCGGTCGGGGATCACCGTATGCTCACAGCCGGAAAGGGACTCCACCCCTTCAATGACAATGACACTTCCCCCTGCGCCGGACACCTTGCCGCCACAGGCATTGAGAAACTCTGCCAAGTCACAAATCTCCGGCTCCCGGGCTGCATTCGAGAGGATGGTAGTGCCCCGGGCACACACCGCTGCCAGCATAATGTTCTCGGTGGCCCCCACGCTGGGGAACGAGAGAGATAAACTGCATCCGGTAAGACGGCCCGGCACATGGCATTCCAAACAACCGTGGTCTTCCCGGATATGCAGACCCATCTTCCGCAAAGCGGCCAGATGCAGGTCAATGGGGCGAGGCCCCAACTCACAGCCACCAGGAAACGACAGCCTAGCTTTTCCCAGACGGGAAACAATAGCCCCTAAAAACACGATGGAGGAACGCATCTCCCGCATTAAGCTCTCAGGGATCTCATCCCCGGTAAGCTGGGTAGGGTCTACCACCAGGGTGTGGCCCTCTCTATGCACCCGGCACCCTAGAGTGCGCAGAATCCGCACGGCGGTATCCACATCGGAAAGCATGGGGCAGTTATGTAAAACCGCCTCCGAGCTGCACAGCAGGGTAGCTGCCAGCAAAGGCAGCGTGCTGTTTTTCGCGCCCTGGACTGTGATCTCTCCCAATAGCTTTCCCCGGCCCTCCATTTTCAATTTTTCCACGCTCAACACCCTTTCTCCCACTGGTTTTTCCCTCCATACTATGCCAGGGGCAGAAAAAGGGTGAGATGCTGAAAAATCTGATTTTTATAAAATTATTTGCCGAAGGCCTTCTCCTCCATCACCTGATGCATGATTTTGACAATGCGCTGGCAAGCGTCCGGTACCGCCATTTTAGCGGCATTACGCCCCAGTTCTTCGGCCCCTCCGGGACGAGAAAAGATCTCTTCCACTTTTTTCCACAGCAGTTCGCCGGTGAGGTCTTTCTCCTCAATAAGTACGGCGGCATCCCGCTTTACCAATGCCATGGCGTTGTGGTATTGGTGGTTTTCTGCCACATTAGGAGAGGGAATCAAAATGGAGGCCTTGCCCAATGCCTGTAATTCGCTGAGGGTAATGGCACCGGCACGGCAGATCACCAAATCGGCGGCGGCCATGCACTGGGGCATATTGTGGATATATTCCCGCAGCTCAATACCGGGATGGTCTTCCAGCGCCACACCCTTTTCTTTTACCAGTTCGGGCATCCATTTGGCATATTGGCCATAGCCATGGATATGCTGATAGCGGTCGGTGCGGGAGCTGTATACCAGCAGATCTGCTACAGCTTCGTTGATGCTCCTAGCCCCTAGGCTTCCTCCAAAGGAAAGGATCAAGGGCCGGGCGTCCAGCCCCAAAGCCCGACGGGAATCCTCCCGGTCGGCCTTGGCCAGCTCCTGGCGCACCGGATTACCGGTGAGGACACAATGGGCATCGGCATCAAAATGCCGCTGGGCATCGGCAACAGCCAGCATGACACGGCTGGCACGTTTGGCCAGCATTTTATTGGTCACACCCGGATAGGCGTTCTGCTCGTGAATCACTGCCGGAATCCCCATTTTCATGGCTTCACGAATCACCGGGCCGCTGACATAACCGCCGGTTCCCACGCAGATATCGGGTTTAAATTCGCGGATAATTTTTTTTGCTTGGCTGGAAGCAGTCACCACCCGCACCAACGTTTGGGCGTTGCGCTTGATATTTTGCAGAGAAAGCTTTCTTTGGAAGCCGGAAATCTTTACACTGCGAAAATCAAATCCTGCCGCAGGGACCAGCCGTTCCTCCATACCGCCGGCATTGCCCACATATAAGATGGCCGTGTCCGGTTCGGTTTCCCGCAAATACCCGGCGATAGCCAGTGCCGGATTGATATGCCCGGCGGTTCCACCGCCTGCAAATAATACTCTCATACCCATCGGAAGGCATATGCTGCCTCCCTACCCCCTTTCTTTTCTGTGCGGCCCCGCCGCTATACCTTATCCACATTGGATGTTCGCGATATGGATAGAACTACCCCCATCTGCGCCAACAGCATGACCAGAGAGGTGCCTCCATAACTGAAAAACGGCAGGCTGATACCGGTATTGGGAATGGTATTGGTCACCACACAGATATTTAGAATCGCTTGGATGCCCACCTGTGCCGTCAGGCCGATGCCCAGCAGCATCCCGAACTTATCCTTTGCGCCAAGGGAAATAATAATGCCTCGCCAAATAAGCAGGCCAAAAAGCAAGATCACCGCCAGCGCCCCCACGAACCCCAGTTCTTCGCACACAATGGCAAAGATGAAGTCGTTTTCCGGCTCCGGCAGATACAGATATTTTTGCCGGGACTGGGCAAGGCCCAATCCAAGCACCCGACCGGAACCAATGGCCATCAGGGATTGCCTGGTTTGCCAGGTATCCACCCCCTCTGGCGGATTAAAGGGGTCCAGCCAGCCCTGAATTCGCAGCAGGGCGTAATCAAATTTATCGGAAAAGAACACCAGATATAAGATAGCGGCACCGATGAGAGCGCCTGCCATCACAAAATAGCGCAGGCGGATACCACCCACAAACAACATCACCGCGCCAATGGCCACTAAGATCACGGTGGCAGAAACATGCTTTTCCGCCATGACCAAGCCGGCTAACAGCCCCAGCAGAACCATATAAGGTACGACTCCGTATCGGAACGTCTCCATTTTATCATAGTTGATGGAGATCAGGTGGGCAAAAATCAGCACCAAAGTAAATTTTGCGATCTCGGAAGGCTGAAAGTTGATAGGCCCAATATACAGCCAGCGGTAGGTACCATTGATATTGGGCACTAAAGAGGAACCTTTGAGCACCACCATCATCAACAGCATCACCAAAGTGACCCCTAAAATAGGGAATGCAAACTTGTGGAGATGATGATAATCAAAAAAGGAGATCACCATCATCAAAACACAGCCCAGCACCGCAAAAATAGATTGCTGAACGATATAGTGGTAGCTGTCGCCAGATTCAAAATAGGAAGAAGCGAAACTGGCAGAAAACAGCATGACCAGCCCAAACACCAAAAGGCTGAGAAGGATATACAAAAATACCCGGTCCACACCGCTGCGAACGGAGAAGATCTTAAACTTCTTCCGCACTTTCTTCATAGCTGTGCGCGGGGAAAAGGGATTGGCCTTTCCTACCGGGATCACCGTAGTGGCCGCACCTGTTCCTGAAGAAGGAGCCGTCACATCCCGGCGAGGCCGCCGCCCACTATTCGGCATAGAGGCTGGAGCCCGGGTGGGTTTTCTTCTATGATTCCGGGAAACTTCTCTTTGCGACTGGCTTCTACCGGTATTTGTTTGTCTCATCATTCTCGCCCTCCTTCCCGATAAAGACTCTGTCCAAACAGGGTCCGGGGAATGTAGTATATGCCGTTATACCCCGAAGAATACCAGCAGCAGGGAAATTGCCCCGCCAATGGCAGCCACCAGGCTGAACACAAAGCAGATCTTCATTTCGCTCCATCCGCACATCTCAAAATGATGGTGGATGGGGCTCATTTTAAACAGCCGTTTGCCATGGGTGAGCTTAAAATAGGAAACCTGCAGCACCACAGACAGGATCTCGGCAATATAGATAATACCCAACGGCAGCAGCAGAATGGGCATATTCACGCCAAAGGCCAAAGCGCACACCATGCCGCCCAAGAACAGAGAACCGGTATCTCCCATAAATACTTTAGCCGGGTTAAAGTTCCACACCAAAAATCCCATGCAGCCGGCTGCTACTGCCACCGCCATAATGCTGATGCTGAACAGGCTGACGATCCCCGCGATCATCATGACAAAGATGCAGACAAAAAAGGTGACGGAAGCATTGAGACCGTCAATACCATCGGTAAAGTTCACCGCATTGACGATGCCCACGATCAGGACAGCGGCCAGTATCCAATAGCCCCAGCCAAAATCCACCTCGCCCACAAAGGGGATCAAAGTGGTGGATTTTCCGCCAGCCAGCCAAATTCCTGCCAGGTAGGCTGCTGCCGCCAAAAACTGGAGCACCAGCTTTTGGATGACCGTAAGGCCCAGGTTGCGCTTTTTGACCACCTTGATATAGTCGTCAATAAAGCCAATCAGGCCAAAAGCAAGGCCCATGCCCAAACCGCCAAACACCCGAACCTTCATCAGCAAAGTCTCATCAAAGGCATTGGCGTAGTACAGGGGCACGCAAACCACCACTGCCGCCACAATGCCAATAATAAACATCAGGCCGCCCATGGTGGGAGTCCCCTGCTTTTTCATGTGCCATTGGGGTCCTTCCTCCCGGATCGTTTGTCCGAAATGAAGCTTCTGCAAAAAGGGGATCATCCATTTTCCCAGCAAAGCCGTAATTCCAAAGGAGATCACAGCTGCCAGTAAAGTCCATACTTCACTCATTTTTTCTCCACCTTGTTCTATTCCAGGTGACATACCCCGGAAGATATTCTTTTTCCTCTGAGGAGCCTGCCATTGGCGGCATCCTCAGAGGAAAGCTCTTACTAGTATAACACAATGCGGCCATATTGGATAGCCATATTTAAAAAATCCCGCTATGCTACTTGGTCCACCTCAATAAAGGCCACCGTTACCACCGTACCCGGACGGACTTCCGTCCCCTCTGCGATATCTTGGGTTTGGGAAACGGGGTTATTACTGGTAAGGGCCGCACCTGTCACCCGAATTTGGATACCGCTGTCTACCGCCGTCTGGTTAGCCGCCGACAAAGACATCCCAGTAAGATCCGGCACCGTCACTGTCTCCTTCTGGCTTTCTTCATCAGTATACAGCACAATGGTGCCCTCCTGTGGTACTGCCTCGCCAAATGCGGGGATCTGCTCCAGCACGGTATCGCCATCACCTTTTACCTTGACGGTAAGGCCTGCGTCCTCCACGGTCTTTTTGGCATCCTCTACCTTTTCCCCGGTCACCGAAGGCGCTGTGGTATCGATCTTTTCCAGCTCCTCTTCGGTGTACTTCCGCTCGATGCCCAAATAGGGCAAAATTTGCTCCATACACTTGACGAAAGTGGGGCCGGCCACGGCGCTGCCATAATAGTTGATATTGGGGTTCGGCTCATCGTAATACACCAATAATGCAACCTCCGGGTCATCTGCCGGTGCAAAGCCGCAGTAGGAAGCGATATAGTGCTTTTTGCTGGTATCCAGCTGGTCTTCCAAAATCTTCTGGGAAGTACCGGTCTTGCCGCAAACGCGATACCCAGCGATATAGCCGTTTTTGGCAGTGCCTATGGTAGCGTTGGTTTGCAAGATCTTAATCATCCGCTCCGAAGTATCGCTGGAAATCACCTGGCGCTTATAGCTGGTGTCCGCCGTCATGACAATGTTTCCATCCTCATCCACCATATGGTCCACCACATGGGGCTGTACCAAATAGCCGCCGTTGGCAATGGAACAAGCCGCAGCCAACATATGGATAGGGGTAATACTAAAGTTCTGGCCAAAGGATTCTGTCGCCAATTCCATGGGGTTCAGCTGATCGGCGGTATAATAAATAGTGTTAGCCTCACCGGGAAGATCGATTCCGGTTTTCTGAGTAAATCCAAAGGCCTCAAAATATTTATAGAAAAG
The DNA here is from genome assembly GCA_944380795.1 of uncultured Clostridia bacterium. GTDB lineage: Bacteria > Bacillota > Clostridia > Oscillospirales > Acutalibacteraceae > Heritagella_A. The sequence continues at coordinate 7,733 of CALWIS010000257.1, forward strand.
GTTGGGCCCCAGAGATTCCCCCAAATGGACGAAAAACGGGTTGCAGGAATTGCACAGTCCCTCCACGAAAGTCTCCGTGCCATGGCCATAGGCCCAACAGTTGATATGCTGACCGCCGGTTCCTTCTACCACATAGGAATGGTTGCAGGTAAAGGTAGTCTCTTCTGAAACGATTCCCTCCTCCATAGCCATAGAACCGGTACACATCTTGAACACGGAGCCGGGATAATAGGTATCGCTCACCGCTTTGTTCCGCCATTGTTTTTGCAGGGCAGCAGAGGTAGCAGCATCCTGTTCGTCCTCGGGCAGTGCCTCGATCTCCTTTATCACGTCTGCATCGGTAATTGTCCAAGGGTCATTAGGATCGTAATCTCCCTTGGTCGCCAAGCCTAAAATCGCGCCGGTCTTTACATTCATCGCAACGGCACAAGCGCCGTTGGCTACTTCAAAGTTCTCGATGCCCTCTTCCAGGGCCTCCTCCAGAAAGTGTTGGATGCCTTCGTCGATGGTCAGCACCAGATCATATCCATCCTCAGCTTCTACCCTCTGCTCATACTGAAAGGGCATATCGGTGCCTACCGCGTTTTTGGCAGTCACCAGTCGTCCGGCGGTCCCGCTGAGCTCGGTATCGTACTGGTATTCTAGGCCCGAAAGGCCCTGATTATCGGCACCGGTAAAGCCCAACACCGGCCCCATAAAGTTACCATAGGGATAGTATCTTTTATAGTCCTCGATGAGCTGTACACCCCGGCTGATATTGTTTTCCTCCAAAAACTCCAGGATCTCATCCTTGACAGCGGTCTCCACTTTTTTCTTTACATAGGTGAAGTAGGTCTTTTTCTGGGCCAGGGCCAGCACATCGGCTTCTTCCATGTCCAGAATCTCCGCCAGCCCCCGGGCCAGCACCTTTTTGTCTTCCTCTTCGATATAGGCGGGCTCCAGCGCCACTGTCCAAACACTGGCACTCTGAGCCAGAATTTTGGTGCCGCTGCAATCATAGATGGTGCCGCGCTCTGCGGTAAGGGCGGTGGGCTGCAGGCTTTGGTCAATGGCTGCTTTTTTCAGTTCTTCCCCATCCACAAGCTGCAGGCGGATCAGGTTAAACACGACTAGGCATAATCCTGCTGCCATCATCAAGATCAGGATCAACGCCCGTCTCCACATACGGATTGTTGTTTCTTTTGCCATGCTGGTTCCTCCGAAATTCAGGTCACGCCGTTTATCAAAAAGGAGAGTTAAGACCACTCATCTTAACTCTCTCCCTTCCCACAAAGAGGGCGCCGCCTTGCCGCGGCCCCTTTATTCACATATACGCCAAAACCTATTATTTATGACGCGCTCAGGCCAGTAGCCCCTGTAAAAAAGACCAGATCTTATCCAACAAGCTCTCTTCGCCTGCCGACTGCACCACAGTCCCCTGATCCCCCTCTGTCAGGGTGATATAAGTCACCTGGTTTTTACCCACTTTGTGCATATCCAGCTGGTCCTGAGCAAATTTCTCCACATCGCTCAAAGTCATAGCGGAATTTGCCTCCATCTGTAACTGGGTATGTACGCTTTGCTGCTCTGCCAGCTGCCGTTCTGCAGAAGCGATCTGAGTGGTCAGCTCGTTAAGCTGCACCTGGTTGAACACCACGCTCCCCACAATCGTGAGCATCAGCCCCAAAGTGAAGGCCACTGCCACTGCCCGCATGGGATGTAGGGCCCGACGGCGGTTTTTTTCGGTCTGTTCCTTAGGCAGCTCAATAATATTATTTCTATGCTGCTGTTTTTGAGCAGGCTTTGCCTTTGTCTGTCCGCCTACCTCCACGGTCAGCGGACGGGTCTCAAAAAGGGAAAGATCATATGCTTCTGTTCGATTACGCAAAGCCATTTGCTCCACACTCCTATCGTGGCTGATTTTATAAAATTACAGGGTCCCGTCCTTTTGCTCCTCCAGCTTCGTACACACACGAAGGCGGGCGCTCCTGGCTCTGGGGTTTTCCTGGATTTCTTGTTCGGTGGGGGCCAGCCCCTTTTTATATACCAATTCCGCCCGTGGCTTCTTCCCGCACACACATACAGGAAAATCCGGCGGACAGGTGCAGCCTGTGCACCATTCGTTCATTTTTTGCTTTACGATCCGGTCTTCCAAAGAATGGAAAGTGATGACCGCCAGCCTTCCCCCTGTCTTCAAAAGGGAAAACGCTGCTTCCAATCCCTCCGAAAGCCGGTCCAACTCGCCGTTTACCGCAATACGCAGCGCCTGGAACGTCTTTCTGGCCGGATGTCCTTCTGCTCGGCGAACTGCTGCCGGAACCGCGCTGCGGATAATATCCGCAAGCTGCAAGGTGGTTTGGATAGGTTCCTGTTCTCTGGCTTCTACAATCGCCTTAGCGATACGGGCAGCGCTCTTGTCCTCTCCATACCGGCGAATGATGTCCGCCAACTGCTGCCAAGAAAGGGTATTCACCAGGTCGGCGGCGGTAGGCCCCTCCTGGCTCATGCGCATATCCAAAGGAGCGTCGGTGTGGTAAGAAAACCCCCGCTCCGGTGTATCCAACTGATAAGAGGAAACCCCGATATCCAGCAAAACGCCGTCCACCTGGGTGATGCCGCAGGAAGCGGCCAGCTTGTCCATATTGGAAAAATTCCCCCGCCGGATCATCCATCCGGGATAGGAGGAGAGCCGTGCGGTACAAGCGGCAATGGCGTCGGGGTCTTGGTCGATAGAAAGGAGCCTGCCGCCATTTAAATGCTGGAGGATCGCCTCGCTGTGTCCTCCACCACCGGCAGTACCGTCAATATAGGTGCCCTCCGGGCGAATGGCAAGGGAATCGATGGTCTCGGTAAACAGCACCGGTTTATGTACAAATTGTATTTCCCCCATGCTGCCTTCCCTCCTATGTTAAAAATCCAGCAATTCCATGGCCTCCAAGATACTCTCTTGGCTCTGCCCTTCGTTATATTCGTTCCATTTTTCTGTAGCCCAAATCTCTGCCCGGGTGGCGGCACCGATTACCGTGACATCTTTTGTCAGGCCGGCATATTCCCGCAGGTGGGGCGGAATTAAAATACGGCCCTGCTTGTCCGGCTCGGCTTCGCTGGCTCCAGAAAAGAAAAAGCGCTGTAAGGTTCTGGCGCGGGAAAGCGGAAGAGAAGCCATCCGCTCCAAAAGCTGGTCCCACTGGGCGGGAGATAGCACAAAAAGACACCCGTCCAAACCTTTGGTCACATAAAAATGTTCCCCAAGGTCTTCCCGGAACCGCGCTGGGATGGTTACTCGTCCCTTGGCGTCCATATTATGTTGAAATTCACCCATCAACATAACGGTATCCCGTTTGAAAAGCTGCACCGCGTGTCACTAGCAGTCCTGCATACACACTTTGTGCTACTTTTAACCACCTTTCACCACTTTTAAACTAAATTATAGACGATACTTTGTGTAAATGCAAGCTTTTTTCAAAATAATTATGTAAACAAAATTCGACAAAAGAATCAAGCCGCATTTTTTCTGCAAAAAAAGAAGAGAACCACACAAAATGCAGTGTGTTCTCTTCAAACAATACAACATATAGAAATGGATTTTAAGTTGCCAATTTCTTCCTGCATAAATCCAACAAAAAACAGTGAATAATTTTTACATTTTATCAAAGTCATTTCAAGCTGCTGCGCTGGCTTGCCTTAATGCTCTGACGGGTCTTTCGCAGTTCGGAAAGATGTTCTGCCAGGGCGTCATCGGTGCGCTTCATCAGGTCATCAATATATTCGTTGCTGGCCTTGCGCATTTCCCGGCACTTTTGCTGGGTCTGGCTCAACAGGTCGTTGGCCTTTTGCTGGGCCTGCTTTACGATCTCGTTCTGATTTACCATAGCACGGGCTTTTTCCTCCGCCACCCGGATAATGGTCTCCGCCTCTCTTCTAGCATCGCTGATGATCTGGTTCCGGTCTGCCACAATAGCCCGGGCCTGCCGGCTCTCTTGGGGCATATTTTCCCGGATATCGGCAATAATATCCCGCACATCATTGCTATCCAGTACAGCGCGCCCTCTGGCAAGGGGAAGGTGGGTGGCCTTATCCACCATTTCCTCCAGTTCGTCCAGTAAATCGTCAACGGTAATATTTGTGGCCAATCCTACCAAATCCTTTCCTTTAAACTTTCTATTCCCACACTTTTTTATAGCGTGGGTTCCGCCCGCTCCCGGCAGATCCGCTGTTTCACATCTTCCAGAATACTGGCCGGCACAAAGTTGGAAATATCCCCGCCGAACATGGCGATCTGTTTTACAATGCTGGAGCTGAGAAACATATGCTCCGAGTTGGTGGTCATAAACAGGGTTTCCAGGTCCCGGTTCAACTTTTTATTGGTAAGGGCCTGCTGGAATTCATATTCAAAGTCCGTCACAGCCCGCAATCCCTTAATCACTGCACTGGCGCCCCGCATTCTGGCGTAATCCGCCAAAAGGCCCTCAAAGCCCACCACCTCTACATGGTCCATGCCTTCGGTAGCGCGCTTTAAAAGGTCGATGCGCTCCTCTACGGTAAACAGGGTCTTTTTGGCAGGATTGATCATCACCGCCACAATCACATGGTCAAAGATCTTCCGGGAGCGCTCGATAATATCCAGATGCCCCATGGTCACCGGGTCAAAGCTGCCCGGGCAGATCCCGATTTTTTCCGCCATCCTTATCCGTCCTTTCCCAGCCGGTAACCCTCACAGGATCCCCAGCTGCAAAGCCTACTTAATTAAGTAAGGCCGTCAGCCTTCTTTGCGACGGTACACCGTCAGATAGATCTTTCCATAGCGATAGGAACGCACTTGGCAGAAATCCCCTGCCTCTTCCGGCAATTCCTCATCGGTGGGGTGCTCTGCAATAATAGTGCCTCCCGGCGCGGTTACCGCCGCCACCATAGGCAGCGCCTTTTCCAAACAGCCGCTGCGGTAGGGCGGGTCTAGGAACACAATGTCAAAGGGTTCCTGCCGGCGCAGAAGGAATGCGGAAAAATCCATCTGGAACACGCTGCTTTTTCCTTCCATGCCCAGCGTGCGGATATTCCGCTTCACTACTTCCACAGATTCCCGGGAAGCATCCACAAACACTGCATGAGCCGCGCCGCGGCTCAGCGCTTCCAGCCCCAGCTGACCGCTGCCGGCAAACAGGTCCAGCACCCGGCGTCCTTCGATTTGAAACTGGAGGATATTAAACAGGGCTTCCTTTACCCGCTCCGGGGTGGGGCGCACCTCCATCCCCTCTCGGGTTTCCAGCCGTCTGCCCCGGGCCTCTCCGGCAATTACTCTCATATCGTCAACATCCTTTTTGCTTTTGGTCTATATGCCACTATATGTGGGTCCTTTTATTATCCCATGATTTGGCGGTTCTGTCAACCACAGTGACTTTTTCCCGGCCAAAAACTACGTACGCTCTTGTAGGATAGCCTGTACGCTCCCCAACACTTCCCCAATCTTCTCCCGGAAGCACAGGTCTGCCCGGCTGTCCAGCGGGGTGGCGGAACGGTTGATGAGCACCACCCGCCTGCCGCCGTAATACTCCACCAGTCCTGCCGCCGGATATACCGCTAAACTGGTGCCGCCTACAATCAGCAAATCGGCCTGTTCCAACGATTGCACCGCCTGCCGCAGCACCCGCTGGTCCAACGGCTCCTCATACAGCACCACCTCCGGCTTGATGATGCCGCCGCAGTCGCACTGGGGTACGCCGGTGCTTTTCAGAACAGCAGAAAGAGGCCATTCCTTATGGCAGCGCATACACCAGTTTCGGTGGATGGAGCCGTGAAGCTCCAGCACCCGGCTGCTCCCCGCCGCCTGATGCAGGCCGTCGATATTCTGGGTGATGACAGCGGAAAGCTTCCCTTCCTGTTCCCACTGGGCCAACACTTGGTGGGCCTGGTTGGGCTCCGCCTTGGGGGCGGCCAGCTTTTCCCGGTAGAATTCAAAAAAGGCTTCTGGATTCCGGTCAAAAAAGCTGCGGCTGAGCATTACCTCCGGCGGGTAGGCAAATTTCTGTCGGTACAGCCCATCCTCGCTGCGAAAGTCCGGCAGGCCGCTTTCGGTGGAGACCCCGGCCCCGCCGAAAAAGACGATCCGGCTGCTTTCTTTTACCCATTGGGCCAAAGTATGCAGGTCTTTTTGTTCCAACACGGTTCTCCCCCCTTACTTCATCAGCCGCCGTATCCATTTATCATACTTGCCATAGGGAGCATACCGCATGGGCATATCCACTCGGGGAGAAGAAAACAACACGCTCTTGTAGTGAGTGAACACATCAAACCCAGCCTTGCCGTGGTATTGGCCCATGCCGCTCTCCCCCAAGCCGCCAAAGGGCAGGCCCGGCGCGGTGAGATGCATCACCGTATCATTGACGCAGCCGCCGCCAAAAGGAACCTCCCGAAGCACATGGCGGGCTGTCTCCCGATTGCGGGTAAACAGGTACAGGGCTAAAGGTGTGGGCCGGTCGATGATGGTTTCCAGGATATCCTCCAGGTCGTCATAGGGGATCACCGGCAGGATGGGGCCAAACAGTTCCTCCTGCATCACAGCGCTTTCCCAGTTGACGCCGGTGACAATGGCCGGGGCGATGCCGCGGCTGTCCTCGTCCCACTTTTCATCCGAGACACGCAGAATCTGGCAGCCTTCCTGTTCCGAAGCCTCCAACAGACCGGTGAGACGGTCGAAGTGCTTCTGGTTGATAATCCGGCCATAATCCGGGCTTTGCAGCGGGTTTGAACCATAGAGTTTTTTCGCTGCCGCCAGCAAACGCTCCACCAGAGCCTCCGCCCGGGAACGCTCCACCAACAGGTAATCCGGCGCCACACAAGTCTGACCGGAGTTCAAAAGCTTGCCCCACATAATGCGCCGTGCCGCCAGGTCCAGGTCGGCAGTCTCGTCCACGATCACCGGGCTTTTTCCACCCAGCTCCAAAGCCACCGGGATCAGGTGCTTGGCGGCGGCGGTCATCACCACTCGCCCCACTGCCGGGCTTCCGGTGAAGAAGATGGTATCCCATTTCTTTTCCAGCAACAGCTGGTTTTCTTGGGAGCCACCCTGAAATACCGCTACTTCCCCCAAGGGAAAGGCTTCTTCCAACAGCTTTTCCAACACAAGGGAGACCTGTTCTGAATATCGGGAGGGCTTGAGGACACAGGGACAACCTGCCGCCAGCGCCGCCACCAGGGGAGCAAGGCTCAGCTGCACCGGGTAATTCCAAGGAGACATGATGAGCACCTCGCCCACCGGCTCCGGCACCCGGTATCCCTTGGAGGGGAAGCTGGCAATCCCGGCTTTGCCCCGACGGGGACGGTTCCAGGAAGGAAGCTTTTCCACCGCTTCCCGAATCTCATGATACACCATGCCCAGTTCGGTGCTGTAGCCCTCGCTGGGGGATTTTCCCAAATCCTGCTTTAACGCGTCCAGCAGCTCCTGCTCCCCGTATTTGATGCAGCAGTACAGCCGCTTCAGCCGTTCCCGGCGGGCCTGGGTTTCCCGCAAAACACCGGACCGCAGGGTCCTTTTCTGTTCTTCCATGATCTCGTCCAACTGTTCTAAACGGCTCATAGCGTACCTCCTGCTGTATAAGATTTTCTGGGATTATTATACCGCATTTCCCACCGAATTTACAGGGGGAAAAGGGTTTTCTCTTACAAACACGCCGTTTTATTTCTTAAGTGTTTCCAAGACGTTTTACTTAAAATTGATCGCTGCCATCACTTGTCGTTCAGGCCGCGACAGGCAAAGACTGGCAGGGGGCTTTGCAGTCTCGCCTGCCAGCTCGGTCGGTGTTCAACGTTTGCCACTGGCAAACA
>CALWIS010000258.1 GCA_944380795.1 uncultured Clostridia bacterium
ACCCTTTTCGAGTGCGGTAGAGCATACTTTTCACACTGTCCCCGCTCATATGGAAGTTGGAAGCGATTTCCCGGATAGGGTCGGCGTAAAAATACCGGCTGACAAACACTTGCCGGGGCGTTTCCGGCAGGGTGCGGAGATACTGGTTGATGCTTTCCCCAAGGCGCTGGGAAAATTCCCGCTCTTCTGTCTGTTCTTCCACAGAGAAATGATCCGGCAGACATTGGGAAAGCTCCTCCATAGAGAGCTCTGCCTGCCCGCCGCCCCGTTTTTTCCGGGTGTTCCGGCGCAGAATGTCGATGCAGGAGCGCCGCACCAGCTTTGTTAGGTAGCAGAAAAGATTTTCCGGGCGATTGGGAGGGATCGACTGCCAAGCCCCCAAGAGAGCATCGCTTACCGCTTCACGGCTGTCCTCCCGATTATTTAGCAGACGGTGGGCAACCGCATAGAGAGATTTCCCGTATTTTTTCTCTGTTTCCCGCAGGCCTTCTTCCTGACGAGTTGTGAGCATTTCTATAATTTGTGAATCTTCCAATGAAATCCCTCCTTTTCCAGTCCCTCTAAAAATAAAGTCGACATTTTTCCAAAAGGGTGACAGTATGGCGTGTGCTTGATGTTACAAGCCCCTTTTGGTTGCACTTTTTTCCCCTGTCCTTTATAATGAAAATAATTCCCTGTAAAAAGCAGCCATTCGCCGGAATTTTCTTGCGCTGGCCCAGCTTTTGAGGTAGGCTGTTTGACAGGAAATACCAGAAAGAGTATCATCAACATAGAAGCACTATATTGTTATTGGAACCATCCCGTTTAGGAGGAACAACTATGAAGATCAACGCATTATTAGAGGGGCTTTCCTGCACCCTTCCCGCCGATTTTTCCCCGGAAACCCTCATCACCGGCGTGGTGTATGATTCCCGTAAAGTGATCCCCGGCTGCCTGTTTGTGTGTCTGCGGGGAGCAAAGGCAGACGGTCATCGTTTTGCCGCTCAAGCTGCTGCTTCCGGTGCGGCGGCAATTTTGGCCGAGGAACCGGTGGAGTGCGATGCCCCGGTGATTTTGACAAAGGATACCCGTTACGGACTGGCCATGGTCAGCGCCGCCTGGTTCGGCCATCCTGCCCGGGAGATGAAGGTCATCGGCATTACCGGCACCAAGGGAAAAACCACCTCCTCCTATATGATTCATGCGATTCTGGAAGCCGCAGGCCACAAAACCGGCCTGATCGGCACCATCGGCGCGGTGATTGATGGTAAAGTGACCCCTACCGATAACACCACCCCCGAATCTTATGAAGTGCAGCGTATTTTCCGAGAGATGGTGGACGCAGGCTGCGAATATTGCGTCATTGAAGCATCTTCCATTGGTTTGAAGGCGCACCGGGTGTCCGGTTTTACTTTTGAGGTGGGACTGTTTACCAATTTCTCTCCCGACCACATTGGCGGCGATGAACACGCCGACATGGACGAGTACCGCCGCTGTAAAGCCATGCTGTTCCGTCAGTGCCGTACCGGCATCATCAATATCGACGACCCCAGCTGGCAGGGGATTACCGAGGAGCATACCTGCGCTATCAAGACCTATGGCTTCTCCAAGGAAGCCCAGCTCCGGGCTGGAAACGACCACCTCATCTCCCGCCCCGGCTATTTGGGGGTGCATTTTGAGGTCAAGGGGGAAATGGAGTTTCCGGTGGATGTGGATATTCCCGGTAAATTCAATGTTTATAACGCTTTGGGGGCCATTGCCGTGTGCCATCATCTGGGCGTTTCCAAAGAGGCCATGCAGCAGGGGCTGGACGCCGTCAAGGTCAAGGGCCGGGTAGAGCCGGTGAAGGTGCCGGGAAACTATACCCTGCTCATCGATTACGCCCACAACGCCGTGAGCATGGAGAGCATCCTCTCCACCTTGCGGGAGTACCATCCCAAGCGTTTGATTTGTTTGTTTGGCGCAGGAGGGAACCGGCCTAAAATCCGTCGGTTTGAAATGGGCGAGGTTTGCGGACGTATGGCTGACCTGTCGGTTATCACCGCGGATAATTCCCGCTATGAGAATGTGCTGGATATTCTCAACGACATTAAGACCGGCCTTGCCAAAACCGACGGCAAGTACATCGAGATTCCCGACCGGCGTGAGGCCATCCGCTGGTGTTTGGAAAACGCCCAGGAGGGGGATATCGTAGTGCTGGCAGGCAAGGGCCATGAGGACTATCAGGAGATTCAGGGTGTGAAGCATCCCTTTGACGAGCGGGTGGTAGTAGCCGAGCTCTTGAAAGAGATGGAATAAGGGAAACTTTCTCCATTTTACAGGAAAGGATTGATAAAATGAAGCTGACAGCCGAAGAAATCGTAAAGGCCAGTGGGGGAATCCTGCTTTGTGGTGACCCCAAAACCGAAATCACCTCCTTCAGCACCGACAGCCGGGATATCCAACCTGGATGCCTGTTTGTGCCCATTAAAGGGGAGCGGACAGACGCCCATATCTATATTGAAGCCACTTTGACTGCCGGAGCTGCCGGGACCTTTACCCAGTATCGCAACGCGCCGGCGGAGGATACCCATCCCTGGATTTATGTGGAGGATACCTGTCAGGCGCTGCAAAAAGTGGCGGCGTGGTACCGCTCCCAGTTTTCCATCCCGGTGGTGGGTATTACCGGCAGTGTAGGCAAAACCACCACCAAGGAGATGGTGGCTCTGGCTTTTTCCGCCGGATACAACACCATGCGCACCCAGGGAAACCAGAACAGCCAGATCGGCCTGCCCCTCACCATCTTCCGCATGGAGCCGGAGCATGAAGCGGCGGTCATCGAAATGGGAATGAGCGAGTTTGGAGAGATGGCCCGGCTTTCTGCCATCGCCCGCCCTACTATGGCCATTATGACCAATATCGGCCTGTCCCACATTGGGCAGCTTAAGACCCAGGAAAATATTCTGCGGGAAAAACTCCACATTACCGACGGCTTTGGGCCGGAAAATGTGCTTTTCATCAATGGCGATGACCCGCTTCTGGCTTCTGTAAAGGGGAATACCCCCTTCCCTGTTATCTCCTATGGCCTGGGGGCAGACTGTGAGTACCGAGCGGAAAAGATAGAGGCGGATGAAAACGGGACTTCTTTCCTTCTGCTGCACGAAGAGCTGGAACTGCCGGTATTTGTCCCGGCTTTTGGCATCCATATGGTGTATAACGCCCTGGCGGCTGTGGCTGCGGCCCAGTATGCCGGAATCGCCCCCGAAAAGGCTGCCGCCGCTTTGGCAGAATACCGGCCATTAGCCATGCGCCAGCAGCGGTATGACTCCAATGGTGTGACGATTATCGACGATACCTACAATGCCAGCCCTGATTCCATGATGGGCGGCATTGACGTGCTGTGCGCTATGCAGGTTTCCGGACGCCGGATTGCGGTGCTGGCCGATATGCTGGAGCTGGGAGAAGTCTCTGCCGAAGCCCACCGGAGCGTAGGCCGCCGCTGTGCCCAGCGGAAACTGGATGTACTGTTTGCCATTGGCAAGGAATCTCGGGAAATGGCGGAAGGTGCCAGAGAGATCGATTCTCAAATGGATTGCCGCTGGTTTGCCCAAAACATCGCCGCCCTGCAAGCATTAAAGGAACTGGTGCAGCCGGGAGACGCGGTGCTGGTGAAAGGCTCCCGGGGTATGCACGCCGATGAAATCGTACAGGGCCTGCTGTAACAGTTTTTATAAGAAGTAATGAATAATTTGTGAACTGAATGTTTCTTCCAAGTAAATGTTGGGCTATATCCGCTTGAAAATTTCAAAAAAACCAGAAAAAAAGACCCTTTCCCCTTGCAACTTCCAGAGAACTGTGATACACTGTAACCAATTTGTTACTTTTTGTAATGGATTTGTAACAGGAAACTTTATGATGCAGAGTGAAATTCATCATATTGCAAGCAGATTTAGGAAGAACAGGAAGGAAGGTCTTTCCAATGATAAAACGAGTTATGGCGCTGGCGGCCAGCGCCCTCGTGGCCTTATCGGCAGTTTGTGCTGGTGGCGCGAGAGTTTCCGCAGCTAGCGGCGCAACAGGCGTCGGGTTGGCGGAACATGCAATGACAGCCTATTACGAAAACTGGTCCTATGTATACGGTGGTTCCTCTGCAGGCGCAGTGGACTGCTCCGGATTGTTTGTCACCTATAAAGGGGTTGGCGGAAACCGCACCAATTTGCTGGGCGCCTCTTCTGAATCCGGTAATGTGAGTGATGGAATTCCCCGTATCCACGGTTTGGGCCTGTGGCAGCCGGGCCACGTAGGAATCTACGTTGGCGGCGGTATGGCAGTGGATGCCCGGGATGAAAGCAGCGATATGGTATACCACGATGTGTCCACAAAAAAGTGGCAGAAGTGGTTCAAAGTAGCAGGCGTGAGTTATCCTACCACTGGCTGGCAGACCTTTGAAGGCAATCAGTACTATTACGAAAATGGACAGTATATTGTAAACTGCACTCGTGTAATCGATGGCAAGACCTATACTTTTAACAGCAGCGGAGTAGCCAATGGCGGCTCCACCGCAACTGCCGACCAGATCGCGGCGGCGGAAGCCAAGAAGAAGGCAGAGGCCGAAAAGCAGGCGGCAGCGGAAGCAGCGGCACAGGCAGAAGCACAGGCTGCTGAGGAAAAAGCGGCAGCTGAGAAGGCCGCGGCGGAAGAAAAGGCCAAGGAAGAGGAAGAAGCCGAGAAGAAGGCTGAAGAAGAGAAAAAGAAAGAAGAAGAGGCTAAAAAGAAAGCCGAGGAAGAAGCTGCAGCCAAGAAAAAGGCTGAAGAGGAAGCAGCTGCCAAAGCAGAAGCAGAAGCTAAGGCAGAGGCCGAAACAGCAGCGACAGAACAAGGCGAACTTTTGGCACAATCTTTGGTAATGGAAACAGTCCCCTTGGAAGAAAAAAGTGTACCGCAGGTAAAAGCCGCGGTACTTCCTCAGGTAGAAGAACCGGTATCCAGCAGCGCTGGCTTTACAGCTTTTGTGATCGTACTGGTGGTGTTCATCTCCACTGGTATGGCCCTTCTGGTATATCGTATGATGTTTACGGTAAACGGTTACGGTTATGTACCGGCAAAAGATCTTTCCTTCTCCAAGCAGATTTCCAAACGGATGGAAAAAGCAGTGGCGAAGAAGTTCGTAAAGAGAAAGTAAGAAAATCCCCTCGTGTTGCGGCACGAGGGGATTTTTGCTGTTAAAATTAAGAAGGCAGTTTGCGGTATCCGGTAGAAAAATCGATGATATTCCGCAGAGGTTTTCCTTCTGCAAAGGCTTTTAGATTGGAAGCACTGATCTGGATAATCCGCTCCAATGTTTCGGGCAGATGATAAAATCCGGAAATATGGGGCGTGATCACTGCGTTGGGGATGTCCCATAACCGGTGGTCCGGCGGCAGAGGTTCAGGGTCGGTCACGTCCAAGCCTGCGCCACCGAGGTGTCCGGATTCCAAGGCATCACACAGAGCTTCGGTATCAATGACGATACCGCGGCCTACGTTGAGCACCACTGCGCCCGGCTTCATCAGGCCAATGCGGCGGCGGTCCAGCAGTCCTGCCGTCTCTTTGGTGCCCGGCAGGGTGACAGCTACTACATCGGCTAAAGGAAGCAGCCGATCCAAATCGGCGGTAAGGTGGACTTCGTCTGCATAGTCTGGGCAGCGGGTGTCGGTACGGCGTACGCCAATGACGTGGGCCCCCAATGCCTTTACCCGGCGTCCAAACTCTCCGCCGATGTCTCCCATTCCCAGCACCAGCACAGTAGAGCCCTCAATGGAGCGCACCCAACCCAGGCTCTTCCATTGATGAAGGTGCTGAGCATCTCGATAGACGTGCAGCTTTTTAAAGATTTCCAATAATACGCCCAGCATATGTTCCGATATGGCCAGACCATAGGCGCCGGTAGCGTTGGTCAGCAGGGTGTTGGGATGAAGTACGCCGGGCTGCAAAAAGGGCTCTACGCCGGCGTTGTTGCTTTGAATCCATTGCAGACGGGGGGAACCGTGCAGCAGCTGCGGCGGCGGATTGCCGATGAGAACATCGGTGTGATACAGTTCTTCTTGTGTAACGGCCTCCGGGGTGGTATAGCGAAAGGAAAAATGAGGGGCGGAGGATTCCAGAAGACGGCGATGGCGTTCTTCTGTGGGAAGCAAAACGGTAACAATCGTTTCCATGACAATTCTCCTTTACATCAGATTTAACATACATTTCCAGCTGAGGATACGGAATACAGATCGATTCAGCCTTTCCTCAGAAATAGTACCGTCGTTAACAGCGTCCAAAATACTCTGATAAGCGGTTTGATAGTTGCTGCACAGGATAACATCATTCCCAGCCAGTACTGCTTGTACATAAACATCATGCTCTAATCCAAAATCTTGTCCGGCAATGGCTTCCATGGAGAGGTCATCCGTCATAATAATGCCGGTGAAGCCCATATTTTCTCGCAAATACTTATGAACAGCAGGAGAAAGGGAGGCCGGTAGTTTTTCATCCATACAGGTAACAGTATTATGGGAGACCATGATGGCATAGGCCCCTTCATCAATTCCCTGTTGGAAGGGAACCAGATCCCGGTTTTTTAACTCAGCAAGGGTGCGTTTGTCGATGGAAGCGCCTGCATGGGTATCGGAGTTGGAACCATAACCGGGGAAGTGCTTTAAAACCGCCGAAATCTTCTGTTTTTGGAACTGTTCCATCGCCGTCACTACATATTCGGCAGTTTCTTCTGCTCCTTGCCCAAAGGAACGGCTGTAGATAAAATCATTGGGGTCAGTGGATACATCCGCTACAGGGGCCAGATTGACATTTACCCCTAGGTCTCCCAAAAGCTGGGCCTTTTCTTTGGCGTCGCTCCGGATCATACCCATCCCGCCCATAGAGAAGAGAAGCTGGGGGGAACGGAAAGGTACGCCCCGCAGGTTGGAGTTGCTGCTGATGCGCACCACGTCCCCGCCTTCCTCATCCACCGCAATGAGCAGGGGGATTTGGGCGGCGGACTGCCAGCCCTGGATCATATTTTGTACCTGCCATCGGGTCTTTTCCTCGTAATCTCTGCCAAACGTTACATACCCGCCTAAATGATAGGTGACAACATCGCTCCCAGCCTGAGATTCCGGTACCCGGCCCAGCAGGAGTTGTCCCACCTTTTCTTCTACTGACAGGGATTGCAGCGCAACATAGGCTTTGGAATAGCAGGAGGCAAAGACGCCGTTATCCTTCCACGCAAGAGGGATACTGTCGGACTCTTCTGCTTCCTCAATTTTTTCCACCGCCGAGACCTTCACGATCTGGGTGGGCTTTTCTGAATCCAATTCTCCGGTATAAGAGATGGTAAAGCGGTCACCGATATAGATTCCAGGCAGTCCGGTAATCGTTATACCGCCAATATAAAAGGTGTATTCTTCTTCGTCGTCGGTGCGAATGGTAAAAAGGACATCGCTGAAGTCAAGGAGCATCCCCGAGATTTTTTCCTCAGCAACAGGTGTGGGGGCAGGGGTGGCTGAGGGAGTGGGAGAAGGCGAAGCAGATGAGGATACCGGAGTGGAAGAGGAAGAAGTGGTTTCCATATGACACCCTGCGGCACCAAGAAGCAGGAGCGTTAGTGACAAAAGGAAGCCCCGGCGCAAAAAGCCCCGGATGGCAGCAGCTCGCATCAAGATCATCCTTTCCAAAAGGAAAATTACGAACAAAACCCGCTTGGAATCCTTTTCAAGCGGGTTTTGCCCATAGCTTTACGCCGTATATTATACCATATTTTTTGTGAAAATCCAGCAGGTGACAGGAATGTAAGAAGGCTATGGGGCCAAAGAACGCACCAGCATCCGGTAATAGGAATCAATCAACTCCTCCGCCGATTCTTTTGTCAGCAGCGGCTGGCTGCAAAGCCGAAGGGAAAGAGCGCTGAATACGCCGGTAAAAGCCATGAGGACCTCTTCCCGAGAGTAATTTCCCAGAATGCCCTCCTGTTGTCCAAGAGCGGCAAGCTGCAAAATTAGAGCAGAGGTCTCCTCCTGTAGGGCCGGGAAAAATTCCCCAGCCTTTTTCAGCTCGGGGGGCAGCCCCTTGGCTCCAAAATAGGAGAGAAGAAACAGGGTTTGAAAATGGTGACTGTGGTGAGAAAGTTCATAGGCAAAGGCACAGTGGAGTTTTGCGGAAAAATCGGGTTTCTGGGCTATGGCTTCCCGCAGCCGCTCCAGATGTTCCTCCATGGTGTAGCGGATAGTGGAGAGGATGATCTCCTCTTTGGAGGAGAAATAATTATACAGGGTGCCTTTGCCGATACCGGCTGCCTGGGCGATATCCGAAGCTTTGAGAGCGTAAATATCTGCCCCCTCTGCCAGCAGGCGCAGCACACCTTGGTAGATGGCTAATTCTTTTTCGCTGGGCATCAGACTTCCTCCTCTTCCCGGTGCTTCATGGGACGGCGATTAAACAGATCGTACAAGCAGGGCACCACAAACAAAGTGAGGAGCGTAGCGTACAACAGGCCGCCGATGGTGACAATGGCCAGCGGCTGCACCATGTCCGCACCGGAACCAATGCCCAGGGCCATAGTGGAAAGTCCTAGGATGGTGGTGAGGGCCGTCATTAGGATGGGGCGCAAACGGGTTTTTCCTGCGAGAATGAGGGCATCGTGCTTTTCCATGCCGGAGAGCCGCAGCTGGTTCACATAATCTACGAATACGATACCGTTATTCACCACTACGCCGGAAAGCACCAAAAAGCCCAGCATAGCGATCATGCTCAGTTCTGTGCCGGTAAGGAGCAGAGCCAGCAAACCGCCGGTAAAGGCCAGAGGGATGGTGAACATGACGATGAAGGGAGAGAGTAGGGACTGGAATTCTGCTACCATAATGAGATAAATACACACCACCGCCAGCAAAATCATCAGCAGCATATCATTGAGGGTTTGCTGGATAGTTTCGTTTTCGCCGGCAATCTCCACGGTGTAGCCGTTGGGAATATCAAAGGATTCCAGCGCGGATTCCACATCCCGGCCCACCAAACCAATGTTATGGTTTTCGTCAACACCTGCGGAGACAGTCAGGGTGCGGGTCTGGTCGTCGTGGTTGATGGAAGAAAGGCTCTTTTCCATGGTGATGTCGGCCACATCTCCCAGCTTAATTTCACTGGTGGTGCCGTCTTGAGCGGTAACCGTGATAGGATAATTCTTCAGGGTATTGTGGGTCACAGATTCGCCGCTTTCCACCAGCAAAACCGGGTAGTCGTCGGCTCCTATAGTGAGAGTGGTAGCAGTGGTCTCTGTAGAGATGGCCTTTACCACCTCCTGATACACCTGTGCCACTGTGAGCTGGTGGGCAATGGCCTTTTCTTTATCCACAGTTACCTTTATTTCCGGCTCGGTGTCCTCTAAGCCGTTGTCGATGTCGGTGGTGCCCTCTACGCCTTCCAGCAGTGTGCCCAGGTCTTCCGCGATGGTTTCCAAGGTATCCAGCTCCGGGCCTTTTACTATCAGCTGAATGCCGGAGCCGCCAAGAGCGGAGAGATCCATGGAGGAGCCGGAGGCGGTGACCGTGCAATCCAGATCGGCAGTGGCCTTTTCAATTTCCGCCCCGATTTCCTGGCTGGTGAGAGAACGGTCATCCTTTAAGGTCACATAGATGGAGATTCCACCACCGCCGCCCATGGACATCATGCCGCTTCCTTCCATAGCGCCCACACTGTCCACACCTTCCACAGACTGGATGCGCTCTGTGACTTTAGTAGCCATCTCCCGGGTCTCCTCGGTGGTAGCGTCTGCGGGCATTTCCATGGTGACGCTCATCTGCATACTGTCGGTCTCCGGCATAAAGGCGGTTCCCATCTGGGTGGCTTGCCACAGGCAGAATACTAAGAGGAGCAGAACAGCTCCCAGCACAGCGGGCTTCCATTTTAGAGCACCATGCAAGGCTTTACCATACAGGGAGGCAAATCGAGCGAAAAGACCTTCTTTGGCTTCCGGCACCTTGCGCAGCAGGCCGGAGCTCATGGCAGGCACCAGCGTCAACGCTACCAGCAGGCTGGCCATCAGGGAATAGGCAATGGTCAATCCCATATCAGTAAAGAGCTGACGAGTCATGCCTTCGGTAAACACAATGGGCAGGAATACGCACACCGTGGTGAGGGTGGAGGAAAAGATGGCCCCAGCCACCTGTCCGGCGCCCTCCATGGCGGCTTTGGCGGCGGACATTCCCTCAGCGCGCAGGCGATAGGTGTTCTCGATGACCACGATACTGTTATCCACCAGCATACCCACGCCCAACGCCAGACCGGAAAGGGAGATGATGTTCAGAGTAACGCCGCTGAAATACATGATCACCACCGCAAAGGTGAGACTGATAGGAATACTCAGTGCCACCACGATGGTGGGCCGGATACTCCGCAGGAAAAGAAGCAGAATGAGCACTGCCAGGATACCGCCCATCAAGAGGTTTTCCAGCACGGAGTCAATAATCAGGTTGATGTAGATGCCCTGATCCTGTAGGGAGGTGATGTGCAGGCCGGGGTTCTCCTCCATCAGCTGTTCCATAGTAGACCGAATGGAGTCGGAGACCTCGGTGGTGGAGGAGGTGCTCTGCTTTTGGAAGGAAAGGAGGATGCCATCGTTACCATTGATCTTGGCGTACATTTCGCCGCTGTTGTCGGTTTTCTCAATATCGGCTACATCTTTCAGGGTAATGTCTCCCATATCCCCAGTATCAATGTGGAATAGAACTAGGTTTTCCAATTCCTCCTGGGAGCCTAAAGCATCGCCTACACGCACCGTGTACTGTGTTTCCCCTTCGGTGAGGTATCCGGCAGGCATGGAGAAGTTCTGGGCGGTGAGCAGGCCGGAAAGAGTGCCCTTGGTAATAATGCCGTCCAGGCCGGCTTTTTCGTAGGCTTCCTCCCGAGAAGTTTCAAATTCTTCCCGGCCTTTTTTCAGTTCGTTTTCCTGGGTGGTCAAGGCCACCGAGGCTTCTGTCATCTTCTGGGTGAGGGTCTGGATTCCCATATCCAGCTGCTGCTTGGCCTGGGTCAGATTCTCCTGCTGAGAAGCAAGGCTGCTGCGCAATTCCGGCAGCTGGTCCACCGCTTTTTTTAGGGAATCCATGCCATTATCAAGGCTCGCCTGCAAATCGGAAAGCTGGGAGAGGTCCGGCCAGTTTTCCAGCAAAGAGATGGCTTGGTCTACGCCGGATTTAGCGCTGCGCAGGCTGGTTTCCAGCTCTTTGACAGTTTGGCTCAGATCCGTCTGCGGGAGATTTTGGGCTAAACCGCCTATGGAGTCGGCAGCGGTGCCCAGCCCGGAAGAAATTGAACGCAGCGTGTTAATATCAATGGCTTTCTCTACCGAAGCCATACCGGATTGTATCTGCTCCAAAGTGGAAGAAAGGTCGTTTTTTCCCGTTTCCAGGGAGGTGTACAGTTCTTCCAGAGAAGAAGAATCTTCCGGCAGCAGGGCCAGTACTAAGTTTAGTTGATTGAGAGCAGAGGAAAGCTGCAAATTCTGGGAGGTGAGAGCTTCCAACTGCTCTTTCTGCTGGTTTTCCAGTTGAGAGCGGGCCTCTTTGAGAGCCGCTTCTCCTTCATTCAGTTTTTCTTCCGCTTCCGACAAACTCTCATCCACCGAAGCCAGTACCTTTTGGTTTAAGGCATCGATCTTTTCGTCATTTAAAGTGACTTTGAGGGAATCCTCCACCAATCCCATGGCGGTGACGCTGGCAACGCCGCTGATGCGTTCAAATTCCGGCACCACAGTATCCTGTACCAGAGAGGTGATTTCCCGGCTGTCTTTTCCGTCCATATCTACACTGGCCACCATCACCGGCAGCATATCCGGGTCAATCTTCATAATCATAGGGGAACCGATGGAATCATCCAACTGCCCTTTGATAAGGTCTAGACTGCCACTCATTTCGATCATGGCGCTGTCCATGTTGGTATCTTGGGTGAATTGCAGGATGACCATACTGGTGTTGGCGCTGGAAACGCTGGTCACCTTTTCTACACCGCTGGTAGTGGCCAGAGCCTGCTCAACGGGTTTTGTCACCGATACTTCCACCTTTTCCGGGCTGGCCCCGGGGTAGGTGGTGATTACCGCCGCATAGGGCAAGGTCATCTGAGGAAGCAAGTCGGTGGACATTCGGGTAAAAGAGATGACCCCCAACAGGATGACAAGAATCACCGCCACAAACACGGTAAAGGGTTTTCGCACGCTGAATTTTGAAAACATAGGCGTTCCTCCATTGCAAGCAGCCTTGGTTTTTAAAATGACTGACCGGTCAGTCAGACGGATTCAGTATAGCATAGAGCATAAGGGGAAATATAAAGATTTTATGAACAGGAAAGGGAATTTGGGAAACTGCGGTTGCCGATAATTGCGATTCCGCTAAAGAAATGATATATTGAAAATACTTATATAGTGAAAGAGGGAAAAGGACATGGAAAATGGAAGAAAAGTGGCTATTATTACCGGGGCCTGCGGCGGGGGGATTGGCAGGAGCACGGCTTTGACATTAGCTCGGGAAGGATATATTGTGGTGCTGAATTATCGCAGCCAAGTGTGCTCGCACACAGGCGGTGCTGCGAGCGGCTCCAGCCCTTTGGGAAAAGGGAATCACTGCCAATGTGATCGCTCCAGGCCCGGTAGACCCCTTTGGTTCTTTGGAAGAAGCTATAAGAGCCTGTAGGTGTAGAAAAGGGGAGGGCAGAAAGATTTCGCCGCAAGAGATTGGGGAAGCGGTAGCCTTCCTTTGTTCGGAACAGGCAAACTGTATTACCGGAAGCGAAATGAAATTCCAATTTTAAGGCAGGGTTTCCAGCTGCTATCCATTCCCACAAAGGAGAAGCTGTGCTATAATGAAAAAATAATAAGTAGGCCTTTCGCCCAGTGGAGGGAAAGAAGCAAGTAGTGGAGGAGCCAACAGCACGGGAGATCAGAAAGGAAGGATCAGGAAATGTCATATCAGATCAATCTGGGGGAGTGGAATTCGGTGTTTGCCGTGCCTTCTTCTCTGGTGGATAAGCATATGCGTTTGGCGGGGGCCGTACAGCTCAAGGTGCTATTGTGGGTTCTGCGCCATGCCGGGGAGGAGTTCCCGGTGGAAAAATTGGCGGCAGCTGTGGGAGCAAGCCCGGCGGATACCCGGGATGCCATGCAGTATTGGGTGGCAACCGGCCTTTTGCGGGAAACCGCAACGGGCCTTGTCCCTCCCGCCGCAGAAGTACCGGCAAAAACGGATTCAGAAATTCCCGCTGGAGAAACCAAAGCAGCGCCTCAACCGGAACCCCAGCCAGAGGAAAAGCAGGAGGAATCCCGGCCGGTGCGGCTGGTTTCCGCAATGCCCCAGCCGGAGGTTCAGCCGGAAACAAAGCCCGCACCGGAAAAGCAGCCGCCCCGGCGCATCCCAAAACCAGACGGCGTGTTTGTGGCCCAGCGCATCAACGAATCCAAGGAGATCGGCTTTTTGATGCAGGAAGCCCAGCTGATTTTAGGAC
>CALWIS010000259.1 GCA_944380795.1 uncultured Clostridia bacterium
GCGCGGGCTTTTTGCGGGTGAGCGAAAGCGCCAACGTGCTGGACCACACCGCCGTCCACCCGGAATCCTACGACGCGGCAAAGGCCCTGCTGGAAATGGCGGGCTACTCTATCAAGGGCAAAGCGGAGTTTTCCGGTCTGCGGGAAAAGGTGGAGAGCATGGGCTTCTCTTCCACAGCGGAAAAGCTGGGCGTGGGCGAGCCTACCCTGCGGGATATTGTTAAGGAGCTTCTCCAACCGGGGCGCGACCCCCGTGACGAGCTGCCCGCTCCCATGCTCCGCACGGACGTGATGAAGATGGAGGACTTAAAGCCGGGTATGGAATTAAAGGGCACCGTGCGGAACGTTATTGACTTCGGCGCATTTGTGGATATTGGCGTGCATCAGGACGGGCTGGTGCATATCTCCCAGATCTGCAATAAGTTTATCAAGCATCCGGGCGAGGTGCTCAAGGTGGGGGACATCGTCACGGTATGGGTGCTGTCGGTAGACAGCAAAAAGGGAAGGATTTCCCTCACCATGAAGGGACAGCCGAAAGCAGAATAAAATCATAACATAACAACAGCCGTGCAGTAAGACATCATGTCACTGCACGGCTGTTGCTGTATTGGGGAAATTTAGACTACTTCGGCTCTATCTCCACTTCAATCTTCCCGTTTTTTTCTTCAAAGTCACGGATACACTGGCGAATCAGGTACAAAATCTGCCCATTGGCAGAACGGCCTTCATACTTTGCAATGTAGTGTAATTTATAATGGAGCTCGGGGTCCACTTCAATTCCCAAATGCTTATTCTTTTTGTTTCTCATAAAACCACCATAAAATCTTAAAATAAGTATATTTTAAGATTATTTTGTGATATCATGCTGTTAGTATACTTGATTTAAGTATACTCATTTTTAAGGATTGTGGTGGTTTTATGATTTGCACTTTTTTTGGACATAGAGATACTCCCCAAAACATACAATCTCTTCTGCGTACTGTTATTATTGACCTTATAGAGAATAAAAATGTAAATTTATTTTATATAGGCCATAATGGAAGTTTTGACTTTATGGCAAAAAACGCTTTAAAAACTTTAAAACTAATTTATCCTCATATAAAATATTTTGTTGTGCTTGCTTATATGCCAAACCCCAAAAATAATTCTATCAATATCGATTACTCTGATACCATTTATCCAGAAGGTCTTGAAAATATTCCTCCAAAATACGCCATAGTTAAACGCAATCAATGGATGATAAGTCAATCTGATTATGTCATAACTTACGTTAAATACACTTCAGGTGGCGCTCTAAAATTTAAAGAGCTTGCTGAAAAACAAAAGAAAACTGTGCTGAATCTCCCAGACTTAAACCAAAATAAAATTTAATAAATATCTTTATAGTCATATCTTCCGTTTCCCACACATAGGCTATAAGAAACGCCTAAAGGAGGAATCCCTTTGTACGACTACCAAACCCTCACCCGGGATGCAGAGGCCCTTTCCAGCCGGTATGAATGCTGCCGCCTTTCCTCTGCCGGAATCAGCCTTTGCGACCGTTCCCTTCACTTACTTACCATCGGATATGGAGACACCCCGGTTTTGTATGCCGGAGCCTTTCATGGGCTGGAATGGATAACTGCCGCCATATTGTATCACTTCTGCCGCAGGCTGTGTCAGGGAGAAGAAAGCGGACTCACTGTATATGGCACCCCGGTTCGGCCTTTGCTTCGGAAAATTACCCTCTATTGCATTCCCATGGTCAACCCGGATGGCGTGGAGATCTCCCTGCATGGGGAATCTTCCGCTGGGAAATATGCCCCTATTTCCGCCGGGAAAACCCACCGCTGGCAGGCCAACGCCCGAGGGGTAGACCTGAACCACAATTTTGACGCCGGCTGGCACGTGCTGCGGGAAATGGAGCAGAACGCCGGGATTACCGGCCCCGGCCCCACCCGGTACGGCGGCCATTTTCCTGAAAGCGAGCCGGAAAGCGCCGCCATTGCTGCCCTGTGCCGCCGGGTGCCGTTTTCTCTTGCCGCCGCATTTCACACTCAGGGGGAGGAAATCTACTGGAAGTATGGGGCACATACCCCGGATATTTCCCGGGAAATTGCCCGAAAAATGGCTGACGCTTCGGGCTATTGCATAGCAGAGCCAGAAGCACTGGCCTCTATGGGCGGGTTTAAGGACTGGTTTTTAGACTGCTTTCACCGTCCAGCCTTTACCATTGAGGCGGGAAAAGGGAAGAACCCTCTGCCTTTTTCTCAGCTTACCGCCATAGAGGGACGCCTGTTCCCCTTGATGATGGAAGGGCTTCTTTCCGGGGCTGCATTGGGATGCTGATAACAAAACGGTATCAATCCTTTTACTTTTCTGTAGTTGTATCCACAGCCCGCTTGTGGTATGATATAGGTCAAATACTACTAGGAATTCACACGGAAATGAACCGAAATTCCGAGAAATTTGGATTTCAAAAAGGAAAGGATCCTCTCCATGAATAAAAAACTTCAAAAAATTATTGCTGTTTTATGTGCTGGTATGCTGGGAATCTCTATGCTGACCGGCTGCTCCGTATTTAATATCGACTTATCGTCGGATACTTCCGATAATTCCTCCCAAGGCTCTTCCCAAAGCCACTCTGAAAGCTCTGCGGAAAGCACCCCGGCGCCCGACAGCAGCACGCAAGAGGAGAGCGGTTCTTCGGAAAGCAGTGAGGAAAGCTCTGAAAGCACCATGGAGGACACCTCCTCGGAGCACTCCGACATCCTACCGGACATCAGCGCCGATGACCCGGATTTTGCCATTATTTTTTCTGAGAATCCGCTGGATGCCGACTATACCGCAGAGTTGGAAGACGCTACCTCTACTGGTAAAATGATCGGCATCATCAATAAGTATTTGGAGCTTTGGAAAACCGAAGTAGATGCAGCTTACCGTACTTTGATGGAAAAGACCTCCGGGGACGCTAAGGAGGATATCCGCACCCAGCAGGAAACCTGGATTGATGAGACAGACGATAACATCCAGGCCATTCAGGATGGGGTAGAGGGAGACGGCTCCGCCCGTCAGCTGGAAATCGCCTCCCAGATTATGGCCTATTACCGCGCCCGGGCTGCCACCCTGTACAGCCAGCTGTTCCAGATTCAGCCGGATTTTACCTTTGCTTATCAGTCGGAAGCCAGCAGTTCTTCTGTGGAATAACAAAACTAAAAAATGCCGTATCCCGAAAACACGGGATACGGCATTTTTTATTGTACTGTTTTATTCTTCAGAAACAGGCTCTGCCTCTACAACTTCTTCCTGGTTTTCTTCAACGTCTTCTGCTTCGGTGTCCTCTTCTTCTTCATGGGGAGCACGGGCCAGGGTGACTACCTTGTTGTTTTCTCCGGTGATCTTCATCACCCGCACGCCCTTGCTGGGACGGGAACAAATCCGGATAGAATCCGCCTTGATACGGATAATGATACCGTCGGAGGAGATAAGGATAATATCGTCATCCAGATCCACCACCTTGATAGCGGCCACATCGCCGTATTTATCCACATGATAGTTGAGCAGACCCTTACCGCCGCGGCTTTGCAGACGATAGTCGGAGATGGGGGAGAGACGGCCATAGCCGGTTTCCGATACGGTGAGCACCAAACCGCCTTCCCGCAGGATGGACATTCCCACCACGCAGTCGCCTTCGTTGAGGGTAATGGCCTTCACGCCGCGGGCGGTACGGCCCATGGCGCGCACATCCGTCTCATGGAAGCGGATGGCCATGCCCTTGCGGGTGGCTGCCAGCAATTCATCGTTGCCGTTGGTAAGGCGTACCCAGCTCAAGGCATCGTCTTCATCCAGGTCAATGGCGATAACGCCGCCCTTTCTGGCGGTATTGAATGCGCTCAGGCTGGTGCGCTTGATAATACCGTTCCGGGTGACCATCACCAGATATTTCTCCTCCTCCATATCCGTCACACGAATCATGGAGTTCACCTTTTCGTCCTGAGAAAGGGGAAGCAGGTTGGCAATATTCATGCCCTTACTGGTGCGGGAACCCTCCGGCACCTCATAGGCCTTCAACCGGTATACGCGGCCAAGGTTGGTAAAGAACATGACATAATCGTGGGTGTTGAGGACGAACATCTCAGTAGCCACATCCTCTTCCTTGCGAGTCATGCCGCTGATACCGCGGCCGCCACGGCGCTGGGTGTGGTAGGTGTCCATCTTCTGGCGCTTCACATAGCCTGCTTCGGTGAGGGTGAGCACACATTCCTCATTGGGAATCAAATCCTCAATATCCACTTCGCCGCTGATGGCCGCAATCTCGGTACGGCGCTCGTCGGCATATTTTTTCTTCATGGTGAGGGCTTCTTCCTTAACAATGGCAAGGATACGCTCCTCGTGGGCCAGAATGTCCAGATAATCGGCGATCTTGACCTTTAGGGCCTCCAACTCGTCCTCGATCTTCTGGCGCTCTAGGCCAGTAAGCTGGCCAAGACGCATCTGCACAATAGCCTGGGCCTGCACGTCATCCAGACCAAAACGCTCGCACAGGCGGGTTTTAGCAGTAGGCTGGTCAGGAGAAGTGCGGATAATGGAGATCACCTCGTCGATGAAATCCACGGCGATCTTCAAGCCCTCCAAGATATGTTCCCGCTCTTGGGCTTTTCGCAGCTCATACTGAGTGCGGCGGGTAACCACTTCTTCCTGGAAGCGGATGTATTCCTTCAGCATCTGGATCAGGGTCAGGGTGCGGGGCTGACCATCTACAATGGCCAGCATAATCACGCCGAAGGTGGTCTGCATCTGGGTATAGGAATACAGCTGGTTCAAAACGATCTGGGGAGAGGCGTCCCGCTTTACATCGATGACGATGTGCATACCTTCGCGGTCGGAGTGGTCCTCCACGTTGGAGATGCCCTCAATGCGCTTTTCCTTTACCAGGTCGGCAATACTCTCAATGAGCCGGGCCTTGTTCACCTGATAGGGGATCTCGGAGACCACGATCTTAAACCGACCATTTTTTTCTTCCTCGATCTCTGCTCGGGCGCGGACGGTGATGCGGCCCCGGCCGGTTCCGTAAGCAGCGCGAATGCCGCTGCGTCCCATAATAATGGCGCCGGTTGGGAAATCCGGCCCCTTAATGTACTCCATCACCTCGTCCAGCGTGGCATCGGGGTTATCGATTAGGCAGCACATACCATCGATGACTTCGCCCATGTTATGGGGCGGGATATTGGTAGCCATACCCACAGCGATACCCGTGGAGCCGTTGACCAACAGATTGGGGAAATGGCTGGGAAGCACCTGGGGCTCCTTTAAGCGGTCATCGTAGTTGGGGCCAAAGTCCACCGTATCCTTATCGATGTCTGCCAGCATATCCACCGACAGCTTGCACATACGGGCCTCGGTGTAACGATAGGCAGCAGGCGGGTCACCGTCCACCGAACCAAAGTTTCCGTGGCCATCCACCAGCATATACCGCATAGAAAAATCCTGAGCCAAACGCACCAGAGCATCATACACCGAAGCGTCACCATGAGGATGGTACCGGCCCAACACACTACCAACGGTATCGGCGCATTTGCGGTAGGGCTTTTCCGGCCACAGGGTGTTCTCATACATGGTGTACAGAATACGTCTGTGCACCGGTTTGAGGCCATCCCGTACATCCGGAAGTGCCCGGGAAATGATTACCGACATGGAGTAATCCAGGAAGGAATCTCTCATTTCTTTTTCCAGATTTACTGGAATGATTCTGTTATTCTCCTGTTCCTGCTGCTCCTGCAGCTCTTGCTTTTCATCCATTTAACAGACACCTTCCTGCACATAATTTTCTCGTAAAGCCCGCTTCAGGAACCGACGGACTCCCTGATATTCATCCATGGTCAATACTCGCTTGGGAAGAAACCGAATTTCTCCGTTTTCCTCCAGTAAAATGACCCGTTTATCTTCATAGGCCCTGCGCAGCTGTTGATAGGAGATTCTGGCATTGCCCATTTCGGAAATAAACCGAATACCTGCGCCGTCAATCTCCACTGCGTTAGCCACTAACTTTTTAAATTTCGTGTTAAAATACCGTTTGGCTCTGCGCCGCACAATATAGGGAATCCCATAGTCGTAATACAGGCAGATCCCCACCCCCAAGCAAGTAAGAATAAAAAACACCATACTGTTATAGGAGTTTCTATAGACAAAGTACAGTCTCCCCAACAGCGAGAAAAGGATCATCGCCATTCCCACCAAGCGAAAAAGGAGCGCTTTGCGCTTACCGATCTCCATCCGGCTTACCGCCACCTGAAAATCTGCGTAGTCCTGTCCGGTGATAAGATAGCTCTCCAATGTGTATTTTTCAAATCGTTCCATCTTACTCGGCCTCCGCTTTTTACATCCGAATTCTCAGCATATCGGTGTTATCTAAGGATTCCCACGGTTAGGATATTCCCAGCATCACAGCCTATTATTCCTATCTGTTTTACTCTCTCGGTTTTGTACCGGCCAACAACATAGCCTGCACCTCTGGGAGCACTCCAGGCTCCACACTGCGGAGGGGGAGAATAGCCATTTTGCCCTTATGGAACAACACAATGATCGTGTCATATTGGGCAATGAAGGTGGATTCCCCATCCAGAGGAAACTCCGTTTCTTCCTCACCTCGGGTTATCACCACAGAATCTGGATAGATCTCCATGGCGATTTCATCACCGGAAGCCAATTTACGGGCTTGCCTGCGCAGTCCCCATTCCGGCACAATCCACACAACCGCAATAAGCAGCAGGCAGATCACGGCAAACACCAAAGAATCCGCGGACTGCTGCGCAAACCAGGTCCAGACAAATACACCAGCGGCTAATGCAAGCACAACGGTTTCCAAAATCGCCCGTGTTCCTGTGGTTTTGATGTATCCTGTACTCTTCAGGCACTGATAGATCTCGCTGTGGCGTAGGATATAATTAAACCGAATCCCCGTCTGCGGGTCCTCATAAACAGCGGCATCGTCATCTGCCACCAGTTCCGCTTCTGAACCGTCCCAGCCTTCTTCGTTTTCCTCTTCGATCTCTTCCACCTGTTCGGGGATTTTCAGCTCCAAATCTTGGTCGTGGTCCATGTTGTATCAAGCGCACCCACACGGTGTGCGGGCACTTTTCCTCCTTTATTTTCAAATCTTCGTAATATTCCTTAAATATCCAGATTCTTTACATACCGGGCGTTCTGTTCAATGAACTCCCGTCTGGGTTCCACCTTGTCTCCCATCAAAACGGTAAAAATCTCATCCGCAGTTGCGGCATCTTCCACTTCCACACGGCGCATGGTGCGGCGTTCGGGGTCCATGGTGGTCTCCCAAAGCTGCTCGGAGTCCATTTCACCAAGGCCCTTATAGCGCTGGATTTCATAACCGCTGCCCAGCTCGGCCATAATGGCGTCCCGCTGTTCATCGGAGTAGGCATAGCGGTGCTTTTTCCCCTTGGTGATGCGGAACAGCGGGGGTTGGGCCAGATAAATATGGCCTTGCTCCACCAACGGCCGCATAAAGCGGAAGAAAAAGGTCAGCAGCAGGGTACGGATATGGGAACCGTCCACATCAGCATCCGCCATAATAATGATCTTGCCATAACGCAGCTTGGAAATATCGAATTCTTCGCCCAGACCACAGCCAAGAGCAGTGACTACAGGCATGAGCTTTTCATTCCCATACACCTTGTCCAGCCGGGCTTTTTCTACGTTAAGCATCTTGCCCCACAGGGGAAGGATAGCTTGGAATTTACGGTCCCGTCCGCCCTTGGCGGAACCGCCTGCGGAATCGCCCTCCACGATGTAGATCTCGGTCTCGTCCGGATTGCGGGACTGGCAGTCTGCCAGCTTACCGGGCAAAGCCGCGTTTTCCAGAGCGGATTTGCGGCGCACCATTTCCCGAGCCTTTCGGGCGGCTTCTCTTGCCCGGGAGGCTGCCAGAGATTTATCAAAAATGGCCCGGGCGGTAGCCGGATTCTCCTCCAGATAGGCGGCGTATTTATCGGAGATCAGGTTGCTCACCAGAGACAAGATTTCTACATTGCCTAATTTGGCCTTGGTCTGGCCCTCAAACTGGGCCTCCTTGAGCTTGACGCTAATAATGGCCGTCAAACCTTCCCGTACATCATCGCCGGTCAGGTTTTTATCGTTTTCCTTGAGGATATTGTACTTTCGGGCATAATCGTTCATCACCCGAGTCAAGGCACGCTTAAAGCCGTCCTCGTGGGTACCGCCATCGGTGGTGTGGATGTTGTTGGCAAAAGAAAGCAGCAGCTCGTTGTAGCTGTCGTTATACTGCATGGCCACTTCCACCGTAGCGGAATCATCGGCGGCCACAGCGGTAAAGTGCATCACATCCGGGTGGATGACCTCTACTGCCTTTTTCTTGTTGATGTACTCTACAAAGCTGGACACACCGCCCTCATAGCAGAAGTTGTCCTGCAACCGCTCCTCGCCCCGCAGGTCTGCCAATTCGATATGTACGCCGGCATTGAGGAAAGCCTGTTCCCGAAGACGGGTCTGCAGGGTGGCAAAGTCATACTCGGTGGTTTCTTTAAAGATCTCAGGATCGGCCAAAAAGCGCACCGTGGTACCGGTACGGGAAGGATCCTCACAGGGGCCCAGATCTTGCAGATCGGCTACCTGATTACCCCGCTCGAACCGCTGGAAATATTTGTGCCCGTTGGTGTATACCTCTACCTCCAACCAGACAGAGAGGGCATTTACCACCGAAGCACCCACGCCGTGCAGACCGCCGGAAACTTTATAGCCGCCGCCGCCGAATTTGCCGCCGGCATGGAGGATGGTGTACACCACTGTAACCGCCGGCAGGCCCGTCTGCTGCTGGATACCTACTGGGATACCACGGCCGTTATCGGACACCGAAATGACGTTGCCCGGCAAGATCTCTACATCGATCTTATCACAGTACCCGGCCAACGCCTCGTCGATGGCATTATCCACGATCTCGTACACCAAGTGGTGCAGGCCCCGGGGACCGGTAGAGCCGATATACATACCCGGACGTTTCCGGACTGCCTCCAGCCCTTCCAGCACCTGTATTTGGCTTTCGTCGTAATTTTGGTTGGTTTGCGTCATATCGCTGAAGTCCAAGTGTAAACCCTCCATTGATCCTTCCGCACAAAGCGGAAACAAATGGCCCTTCCCGAAAGAAAGGCCTGCATGAGAATAAGAACGATCCCCCGCCGCAGAAAGGCCGCAGAGGACCGAACCAGCTTTCAATACCTGTTCATACTGCTCCTATTATAACACAAAAAAAGGGAAAAGACAAATAAAAGACCGCGATTCCCTTGCCTTTTATTTTGTCTTTTCCGTTCCAAACCCTCACCGGCGGCATTTACAGCACCCGGGTATCGTCTATATTTTCTTCCCTGCGACCTGTTCCACTCTGCCGAGAACCACCAGAAGCAGAAGTCCTCCGAAACACCGGTTTGCGCAGCTGCACACAGAACAAGCTGATGATATAAAAAACCAAATATGGCGCCAACACCGCCAACACTGACCACCAAGTAGGGGTCTGCAAAAGGAAGATCAGGCAAAGCAGCAAAATCCCACTGATAGCAATGGCCAAAAAAGCGGAGACCGAGGCTGCTCCTGACAAAAATACATTGGAGATTCCCTGGCAACGGGGGCAACGATATTCTCCCCGACGGCGCAATCCCCACGTAATGATGAAATTCACTTTTTTCCCGCAATATGGGCAAACGGGTCTTCCCAGCTGTTTCATCTACAAAGCCTCCTGTATCGATTCAGTTGATTTATTACAGATTGGACAACCCATCCACAAACCCCGTACGTTTACGCAGGGTACCGGTGGAAATCTGAGAGATA
The DNA here is from genome assembly GCA_944380795.1 of uncultured Clostridia bacterium. GTDB lineage: Bacteria > Bacillota > Clostridia > Oscillospirales > Acutalibacteraceae > Heritagella_A. The sequence continues at coordinate 9,834 of CALWIS010000259.1, forward strand.
TAAACCGTTACCTCTCCGTCCTCCTTTTGACACACCACAAAAGATTTAGGAAGTTCCAAAGAAACATTTACCACACGCCCTTGCTTTTCCGCTTGAGCTAAATAATCTCTGGAAATTTTAGAGATGGTAGAAGTATCCAGATCAAACATCCCCACGATCTCATCCATTTTGATTACCGTATCCTGCCCTAAATGAAGGTACATGCATTACTCCTTTCTCTTGCTGCAAAATGCTGCCCTCCTGCACCTGGAACACACCGCCCTGCTCCAGCAAACGCACATTGGCCGGGTCACAGCAGGTGATAAAAATCTGGCGTCCCTGCAAATGGTTCAACAGGTACTCCTGTCGCTCAGTATCCAATTCGCTCATCACATCATCCAACAGAACCACCGGCGGTTCACCAATGATTTCCTCCAATACGGCGGCTTCTGCCAGCTTTAATGCCAGCACAGCGGAGCGCTGCTGCCCTTGGGAACCAAACACACGGGCTGCTGCTCCATTGATGGTGAGCAATAGATCATCCCGATGAGGTCCCGTTGTGGTAAAACCAGCTCCCAGATCCTCCCGTCGGCAACGATGGAGCGCTTGCAGCATGGCTTGATGGCATTGCTCCATTGTGCCTTCTTCCAATGCTGCTGTCATCTGGTATTGCAGCCCCAACTCTTCCTTTTGCCGGGAAATACCGCCATAGATCTCACTGGCCTTTGGAGCCAGCCGCTTTATATACCGCTGCCTCTCTTCCATGATACCAGCGCCGAACCCAGCCAAACGTTCATCCCAGATTTCCAGTGTATCCAGTAATTCGCCGTGACGGGGGATATCTTTAAGCAGGCTGTTCCGCTGCTGGAGTGTTCGATTGTAGTGGTTGAGCAACCCCGCATAGGAGGGCCGGAGCTGACAAATGGCACTGTCTAAAAAGCTGCGGCGCTCCGATGGGCCATCTTTTACCAGAGAAAGATGTTCCGGGGAGAACACCACCGCACAGAAGGCCCCCACCAGTGCAGAAGCCGTACGCTTTCCCACGCCGTTTAGGGAGGCCATACGCCGCCCATTTTGCAGCTTCAGTTCTGCTGTTTGCTCTCTGCCTCCGCCAGAAAATTGCAGCACCAGCCGTGCACTTTCCCGGCTGGTGCCATCCAGCTCTCTGTGCACCAGGTCGGCATCCCGAGAACCCCGAAAGGAGTGTCCCCCGGTAAACAGCCAAACAGCTTCCAGCAGGTTGGTCTTCCCTTGGGCATTGCTGCCCCAGATCACGTTCACTCCTTCTACGGGAAAAAACTCTCCCGGCAAAAGATTCCGGTAATTTTCAAACGAAAGCGACTGCACCCTCACTGGGCAGCCACCCGATAGGTAACGCCGGCAAATTGAGCGGAGTCACCCTCCCGCATTTTCTTTCCCCGCATGGTGCACACCTCTCCATTGACCAACACCTCGCCATTTTGAATGGAGACCTTGGCCTGTCCTCCGGTTTCAAAAGCACCAGCCAGCTTAAGCAAGGCATCCAAGCGGATATATTCCGTGTCAATTTTTATAATTTGTTCCATTTTGCTGTTTTCCTCTCTTGTAGATGCAGGAATTCTCTTTTAATTGTTATACTGTTTGTATAACAATTAAAATATACTGTGGGTATAATTAAAATTCTTCTGATTTCAGCCGCACTGGCAGCACTAGGAACAAGAAACTGTCCCCTTCTTTTGGAAGCACTTTCATGGGAGAGAGAGCACCATTGAGAACCAAGCGCACTTCGTCACCTTCTGAATTTCGCAGAGCATCTAATAAATATCGATTGTTAAATCCAATTTCTACCCGGTCGCCGGCAAGTTCACAAGCAACCTGGTCATTAGCTCGTCCCATAGGAGTAGAGCAGAAAAGTTTGATTTCGTTTTCTTCCAAAATACAGCGTACCGGACTTTTCAGCCGATCGGTGATCAGAAGGGAAACTCGCTCCACACTGTTGGTAAAAGATTGGGTTTTTACAGTTACCACCGTACTTTCCCCTGCAGGAATGGCAGCCCGGTAATCCAAGAATTCTCCTTCCAGCAAACTAGTGATAAGGGTATATTTTCGAATCTGGAAAATTGCATGACGGCGTCCAATTAATATTGTTAAATTTTCGTCCTCGTCTCCCAACAGTTTTAGGACTTCTGATAAAGCTTTTCCTGGAACCACAAACCGTAAATTTTTTTCACACTGAACCGGTTCCATACGCATAGCTAGCCGATAGCCATCAACGGAAACTATCCGAAGCTGACGATCTGCCAATTCAAAAAGGCTTCCGGTATGAACCGGTTTGGAATCATCTGCTGCTACCGCAAACAAAGTTTGGCGGATCATGCTTTTGAGAAGAGATTGGGAAATTTCGATTGAAGTAGTTTCCGATACAGAAGGAAACTCCGGAAATTCTTCTGCCGGAATCCCAATAATAGAAAATTCGCTAGCGCCACTATCGATAGTGGCAATATTTTTTTCATCGGACGAAACAGCAACCCCAGTATCCGGGAGCCGTTTTACAATATCACCGAACAGTCTGGCGTTCAGCACCAAGCGACCTTCTTCTTGCACTTGTGCTTCTATAGAAGTGGTCATCCCCAATTCCATATCGTAGGCGCTTAATTCCAACCGCCCTTCTTTTGCGGAAAGAAGAATTCCTTCCAATGCTGGAATCGTGGATTTAGAGGAAACGGCTCGCTGAATATTCAACACAGCTTCCGATAACTCCTTCTGATTCAAGGTAAATCTCATAAGGCGAGCTCCTTCTTTCTGGTAAGGTGTCTATGGTATTTCTTTTTTAGTATTAGTAGTAGGGGGCGAAGAAAAGTTTAAAAGCGATTTGCGCCCCGGAAACATCTCAATTTTTTGTATTTTTATGCATGAAAAAAATGTGGAAAAAGAAGAATTAAGAGAACGCAAACCAAAGAAATAAACAGATGGTTGAAAACTTAGTGAGGAAAGTTGAAAACAAGTTTAAATCGCAAAAAGCAGTGCTCGAGAGGTTATCAACAAAAATGTTGGCAAGTTAAAACGTTTTAAACTTTCTCTAAAAGAATTTTATCGATCGCGAATATTCTTGATAATGTCCTCAATGGTTGCTTTTGTCCGGGGATCCTTTACCATATTTTTCTCCACCTGTTGGGTGGCATATACCACCGTAGAATGGTCGCGCCCGCCGAATTCTTCGCCGATAGAGGCCATAGGGAGCTGGGTAATATCCCGCACCACATACATGGCGATTTGACGGGCGTTGGAAACGGCGGCGTTCCGCTTGGCCGAACGGATGTCATCAGGGGATACGCCGAAGGTGCGGCCCACCTCTTCGATGATCTTCTCGATGGTGACAGGGGCCGGCTGGTCGTTATTGATGATATCGCTGATGGCGGCTTGCGCCGTGTTGATGCTGGGAGTCTTTCCCTCCAGCAGGTAATAAGCCTTCAGCTTTTTGACGGCTCCCTCCAGCTGGCGAATGTTGCTCTTCAGCTTATTGGCAATATACTCACATACATTGTCTGGCACCACTAGATCCAGAAGCTCCGCTTTCCTCTTGATAATGGCGATGCGGGTCTCAAAATCCGGGGGCTGGATATCGGCAGTAAGTCCCCACTCGAACCGGGTCTTTAAGCGGTCTTCCAGGGTGGCGATATCCTTGGGAGGGCGATCGGAGGTGAGCACGATCTGCTTTTTGGATTCGTACAAAGTATTAAAGGTATGGAAGAATTCCTCTTGCGTGGATTCCTTGCCGGCAATAAACTGGATATCGTCCACTAGCAGGGCATCTGCCTGGCGATATTTCTGCCGGAATTCGGGGGTCGTACCTTTACGAATGGCCTCGATGATTTCGTTGGTAAAATCGTCGCCTTTAATATAGATGATGTTCATCTCTGGATGGGTCTTGGAGATCTCGTTGCAAATGGCATAGAGAAGATGGGTTTTTCCCAAACCGGAATTGCCGTAAATAAACAGTGGGTTATAAAGGGCAGCCGGTTTGGTAGCCACTGCCATGGAAGCAGCATGGGCAAATTTGTTGGATGGGCCAACAATATAGGTGTCAAAAGTGAATTCGTAGTCGTCGCTTTTCCGTTCCGGATTGCCTTTATCGTGTTCGCCGGACAGTTCCTCCGGGGTACACAGCTGGAGTTCGATGCCAGGGCCAAATACTTGCCCGAATGCTTCTGTTAATAAGTCGGAATAGCAGCGAGTGAGCGTCTGCTTGTGGAATTCGTTGGGAACTTCCAGCGTAGCGATCCCTTTTGAAAAATCCAACGAGATGGGCTTAATCCTGTCGATCCAGGAGTTATAAGCCACTTGCGTGATATTTTTTTTGCAATACTCACAAATCAGGCTCCAGGCCTCCAAAAAAGATTCCATAGTTTGATCCGTCCCTTCCCTGCCGCCTTTACGGCAGTATTCTTTTTCTCCCCTGTAATAGGAGCAATAATCTTAAAAATCATATTAACATATTTTCAACAATAACGCAAACCTTCTTGTTGAAAAAACATTGAATTCTCCACGGTTGACTTTGTTGATTTTGCAAAATAGGGTTTGAGAAACATCCTAATGAAAAACATAGCTTTGAAAAAATAGCGTTAATTTTCTCTTTGAGTCGGAGCAAAAATATCCCAGAAAAAGCGGTTTATTTTTTGGCATTTTTGTGATATAGTAAAAGAAATCCGGGTGCTGGCCCAAGAAAAGCCCTCTGTGCTTTGAAAAACAGGCTTTTTTGGCGCGCTTTTTGCGAGATTCTTGTTGACATAGGCCCTTTTGGTAGGGTATAATGCTAACTTGCAAGGCTTATACCTTTATACCCGAAAGGAGGGTGTTTGTATGCTGAGAACGTACCAGCCGAAGAAGCTGCACAGAAAAAAGGAGCATGGCTTCAGAAAGAGAATGTCTGACAGAAACGGACGCAAGGTTCTGGCCCGCCGCAGAGCGAAGGGTAGAGCTCGCCTGTCCTACTGATTTTGTTGCCTGTTCCAAACAAACAGCGCGGCGGCATTTGCCGCTGTAAGGGCCACCGATAAAAGGGGTTCGGCGTATTTTTGGGATTGCCGGACGATACCCGTTTTGACTCACCTGTTTTGGGGGAGCAGATGGGGTCCCTTTCAGTGTGGCCTTTTCTTTATGAAAAACAAGTTTTTGATAGATCACCGTTTGTTTTGTTTGCGGTGTAATAGGGTGGGCAGATGGACCGTTTTATTCCAATTTGTGAAAACCGCGATTTCAGAAGGGCCTATGCCCGTGGAAAGTCTTTTGTAACACCGGTAATCGTGGTATATGTGATCAAAAACCGGTATCATGCACTCCGTGTGGGGATCACCACCAGTAAAAAAATCGGGAATGCCGTACAGAGGAACCGTTCCCGCCGGGTGATCCGGGAGGCGGTGCGGGCGCTGGCCCCCGGAATAAAAAACGGGTATGACCTAGTTTTAGTGGCCAGAACGAAAACGCCCTTTGTAAAAAGTACAGAGGTGACCCGTGCGTTGGAGCAGCAGCTGGAAAAGGCGGGCGTGCTGGAATGATGAAAAAATTCCTCATTGGATTGGTCCGCCTGTATCGAAAGGGCATTTCGCCCCGAAAGCCTCCTTGCTGTAAATATATCCCCACGTGCTCCCAATATGCCATAGAGGCGTTAGAGCGGTTTGGGGCAGTTAAGGGGACCGCATTGGCGGTATGGCGTATTTTGCGCTGCAATCCCTTTAGCAGGGGCGGGTATGACCCGGTTCCTGAGAGAAAAGAAAAATGACTTGATAAATTGAGGTGCCTTAGGCTTATGATGCAGATCTTTAACTTTTTTGGCGGTTTATTAGGCTATATCCTCTGGTTCTTCTATATGATCGTGAAGAACTATGGCGTCGCCATTATATTGTTTACAGTGGTGGTAAAATTCCTGCTGTTCCCCTTTTCCATCAAGCAGCAGAAATCCATGGCCTCTCAAAGTAAAATGGCGGCCAAGCAGAAAGAATTGCAGGCCAAGTACGGCAACGACAAAATGAAATATAATGAGGAGCTGCAGAAGCTGTACGAAAAGGAAGGCGTGCACCCCATGGGCGGCTGCTTGACTACGCTGCTTCCTTTCCCTATTATGCTGGGATTGTACTATTCTGTGGTGTTCCCCTTGAAAAATGTGCTCCACCTTCCTTCGGAGGCTGTGGATAAGGCACTGAATATGCTTAACTCCATCCCCGGTGTGGGCAGCAGCTTTTCGGGCAACAGTTTTTATAATGAAATCGAGATCGTAAAGCACTTTGACGCCCTGCGGGATCATTTGGCCAGTGTGTTTACCGGCAGTGAACTGGACCAGATCGAGTCTTTGTCTCACGGCTTCCAGTTCTTGGGGCTGGATCTGCTCCAGACCCCGCAAAACAGTGATTGGTCCGCCATGATGTGGCTGATCCCTGTATTGTGCTTGGTTTCTTCTTGGGCTTCTCAGTTTGTGATGATGAAGCTTCAGCCCGGTATGCAGCAGCAACAAGGCTGCATGAAGGTGTTTATGTATGCGCTGCCTTTGATCAGTGTGTACTTCTCCTGGGTCATGCCCGGTGCTATCGGTTTCTATTGGATTATTTCTACACTGGTCAGCTTCGCTTCTACTTTGTTAATGAATCGCTTCTTTAGCCCGGCTCAGTTAACGGCTAAATCGGAGGCTCAGCGTGCGGCGCTGCGCTTTCAGGAAGAGGCTGCCGTGGCGGAGCTTCCTCCGGCGGTGCAGATGAAGCTGGCGGAAAAAATTACTTCTTCTCAGCAAAAATTACCGGAAAAGAAGAATGCTGCTCAGGCCAAAAAAGGCTCCAAGTCGAAAGGCAAGAAACAGGGAAAACAAGGCAGCGACGATTATCTGGGGAGCAAAAAATAACAGCAGGGATGTTTTTTGGAGGTGCAGTTTGTTATGATTAGAGAGGCAATCGCAACAGGCGATACGGTAGAACAGGCATTTGAAAAAGCCTGCGAGACCTTGGGAGTAGAATCCCACGAGGCGGAATTTGAGATTTTAGAAATGCCGGTGAAAAAGACCTTCGGCCTGTTTGGTGGAAGCCCTGCAAAGGTCCGTGCGTTTATTAAGTCTTCTCCGGCGGATTCGGCGGCAGAGTATTTGAAAAAAATTGTGACAGCTATGGGTCTGCATGACATTGAGGTATCCATTCAGGAAGAAGAGAATGGTGCGCAGCTTTCCCTCTCTGGAGAGGATATCGGATTTCTTATCGGCCATCGCGGCGAAACTTTAGACGCTTTACAGTATTTGGCCGGGTTGGTGGCCAACCATGTGGACAATACCTATTACCGGATTACGCTGGACATTGGGAATTATCGGGAGAAGCGTAAGGAGACCCTGGAGGTCTTGGGCCGTAAAATGGCTGCCAAGGCCTTAAAGACAGGACGTAACTGCTCTTTGGAGCCCATGAACCCCTATGAGCGCCGGATTATCCATACGGCCGTGCAGGAGGTAGAAGGCGCGAAGTCCTGGAGCGAAGGCGAAGATTTGGCACGCCATGTGGTGATTGGGCCGGAAGAGGGAGAGCGTCCCCAGCGCCGGAACAATAATTACCGCGGAAATTCCCGTTCCCGTAACGGACAAAAGGGCGGACCCCGCCACAATGGCGGCAGCCGGCCTTCCCGTAATGAGGGTACCGGCCATACCGCCAATACGGCTCCCAGACATGATAGCGGGGATATGCCCCTGTATGGCCGCATTGATAAAAAAAGCTGAAAATTTGGACAGAAAAAAGGAGGCGGTTCTGGAAAGAGCCGCCTTTTTGTTGTATGAAAAGTCTTCTTTTTGTTGGCTGTAAGTTGGAGTTTTAAGTTGGTATTTGGTTAGCAGAAGAGGGCAGAAAGGGGTCATAGAGATGATTCTTTCGGAAAGAAAAGACAGAGATACCATTGCCGCCATTTCCACGGCTCAAGCGCCGGGTGGAATCGGGATCGTGCGGATCTCCGGTCCTCAGGCCCGGCAGGTGGCGGACCGGGTGTTCCGTTCCCCCAAGGGGAAAAAGGTTTTGGATGCTCCCGGGTATACGGCGCTGTATGGCTGGGTGTATGAGGGGGAAGAAAAGCTGGATGAAGCTATCGCTTTGGTGTTTGCCGCTCCAGCCAGTTTTACCGGCGAAGATGTGGTAGAGCTTTCCTGCCATGGCGGGGTGTTTATTATGCGCCGGGTGTTAGAGGCAGTGTTGGAGGCGGGAGCCGCCCCTGCCGGTCCGGGAGAATTTACCCGACGGGCATTTTTAAACGGGAAAATGGGCTTGACCGAAGCAGAAGCGGTGATGCAGGTCATCTCTGCCCAGGGGATGCAGTCGGCTCGTGCCGCCCGCGCAGGAAAAGAGGGCGCTTTGGAACGAAAGATTGTCGCCATTCGTGAAAAGCTTATTGATGCAGCGGCTCATCTGGCGGCCTGGGCGGATTATCCGGATGATGATGTGCCTCAAGTGGATGAAAAAGAACTGCTGAAAGCGCTGCGGGAAGCCAGAGAGGCTCTGGACCGGCTGCTGCGGCAGTTTGACGCAGGCAGGGCCATCCGAGAGGGTGTGGATACCGTCATCGTAGGCCGCCCCAATGTGGGAAAATCTACCCTGATGAACTTGTTGGCAGGCTGCGAGCGTTCCATTGTTACCCAGTATGCAGGCACTACCCGAGATGTAGTGGAGGATACGGTGGTGCTCGGGGATATTCTGCTGCGTTTGGCCGATACCGCAGGGATTCGCTCCACCCAAGACCCGGTGGAGAGCATTGGTGTGAGCATTGCCAAAAACCGGCTGCAAAACGCCCAACTGGTGCTGGCGGTGTTTGATGCTTCCGTTCCTCTGGAAGAGGAGGACAGGGCACTGATTGCGGAGCTTGCGCAGGTTCCCACTGTGGCTATTGTAAATAAAACTGATTTGGAACCCCAAATTGACCTGGCCTATATTCAGACAGCGTTTTCCCAGGTGGTGTCTATTTCTGCCCGGAATGGGGAGGGGCTGGAGGAATTGCAGCAGGCGTGCGCCCAAGTGCTGGAAACATCTTCTCTCAATCCAGCAGAAGGGATGCTCTATACGGAACGTCAGCGGGACGACGCGAAGCAAGCGTTGTCTTGTGTGGAGGAGGCCCTTTCCGCTATGGGTTTGGGCATGACGTTGGATGCAGTGACCGTCTCGGTGGAGGGGGCGGTTTCGGCCCTTTTGGAACTCACGGGAGAACGGGCTACCGAAGCTGTGGTGGATTCTGTATTTGCGCAATTTTGCGTAGGAAAATAAAAAAGTTGAAAATCAACGGGGTGTAAAAGAAAATTATACTCCCAGGCGAGTTTTGCACTTTTTCCACCGAGTTTTCAACTTGAGTTATGTAAACCAACCGAAGATATAAACTTTTCTTGATATATTATGTAAACCAAAAGGAGGGTTTTCAATGGGATACGATGCGGGTTCCTTTCAGGTAGCGGTCATCGGTGCAGGCCATGCAGGCATTGAGGCGGCGCTGGCTGCTGCCCGGTTAGGGTGCGAAACTGTGATCTTTACCATCAATATGGACGCCGTGGGAAACTGCCCCTGCAACCCCAGTATTGGAGGGACAGCAAAAGGCCATTTAGTGCGGGAGATCGACGCTTTAGGCGGCGAAATGGGAAAGACGACGGACGAGTGCTTTTTACAAAGCCGTATGTTAAACTTGGGAAAGGGTCCGGCGGTGCACTCCCTTCGCGCACAAATCGACCGGCGAAAGTACTCGGAGATTATGAAGCATAAGCTGGAATTGCAGGAGCACCTGCAAATGAAGCAGGCAGAGGTCACCGGATTGGAGCGAACACCGGATGGCCGCTGGAAAGTGACCACCCGGATGAACGCGGAATATTTGGCGGATACAGTGATTCTGGCTACCGGCACTTTTTTAGGAGGCCGAATCTTCATTGGGGAGGTTTCCTTTGAGAGTGGGCCGGATGGATTATTCCCGGCAACGTTCCTTTCGGAATCCCTGAATAAGCTGGGGCTGCGCCTGCGGCGGTTTAAAACGGGAACACCTGCCCGGGTGCTGCGTTCCAGTATTGATTTTACCGATTTGGAAGTACAGGCCGGGGATGAACCGGTGACCCCGTTTTCTTATGAGACGGAAGGGGAATTGAAAAACAAAGAGGTCTGCTATGTCAGCTGGACCAATGACCGGACTAAAAAGGTAATAATGGATAATATCCATCGGTCGCCCCTTTACAGCGGAATGATCGAAGGGGTGGGGCCGCGGTATTGCCCCAGTATTGAGGATAAGGTTGTGCGCTTTGCCGATAAACCCCGACATCAGCTGTTTATTGAACCATGTGGGGAGAACACCGAAGAAATGTATTTGCAGGGGATGTCCTCTTCTTTGCCGGAGGAAGTACAGATTGCTTTTTACCACACCATTAAGGGGTTGGAGAATGTCCAGATTATGCGAAGCGCCTATGCCATTGAATATGACTGCGTAGACCCCACCCAGATGGAGGCGACCTTGGAATTTGCCGACCTGCCGGGGCTTTACGGCGCGGGGCAGTTTAACGGCAGTTCCGGCTATGAAGAAGCGGCGGCACAGGGATTGGTAGCGGGTATCAATGCGGCTCGCAAGGTGAAAGGATTGCCGCCTGTAATTTTAGACCGGGCTAGCTCCTATATTGGCACTTTGGTGGATGATTTGATTACCAAAGGCGTCAGCGATCCTTACCGGATGATGACCTCTCGATCGGAATATCGGCTGGTACTCCGTCAGGATAATGCCGACGAGCGGTTGACCCCCATTGGTCATGAGATTGGACTGATCTCGGAATCCCGTTGGGAAAAGTTCTGCGAAAAACAGTCCATGAAGGAAGCAGAGCGGAAGCGGGTGGAAAAGCTGGTGTTTTCTCCCACAAAAGAGCTCAACGACCTGCTTGTTTCACGTGAAACATCTCCGGTGACCAGCGGGGTGCATATGTCCGACCTGCTGCGCCGCCCTCAAATTACGTATGAAGCCTTGGCGCCGGTGGATACCGGACGTCCAGACTATCCGGCAGCGGTGTTCGAGAACGTGGAAATTGAATTAAAGTACGAGGGATATATCCGGCGGCAAAAGGCGGATATTGCAGAAATGCGAAGGCTGGAGAAAAAGCTGCTGCCGAAAAATGTGGATTATGAAACCATTGACGGCCTGCGAATGGAAGCGAGAGAAAAGCTCAACAAGGTGCGGCCTGCCAATATTGGACAGGCTAGCCGTATTTCCGGCGTAAGCCCGGCAGATGTTTCGGTGCTGCTGATCTGGTTGGCAAAGGAAGGAGGAGAGCCGGTTCATGGAGGACATTAAAAGACGGCTGGGGGAATTGTGTAAAGCAGAAGGCATTTCCCTTTCGGAAAAACAGCTGGAGCAATTCCAACGGTATATGGAACTGTTGGTGGAGTGGAATAAAAAAATGAACCTTACCGCCATTACAGACCCTGAGGGAGTGACGGTAAAGCACTTTTTTGACAGCTTGCTGCTTTTAAAGGCGGTGGAAGTGCCGGAGGGGGCAAAGCTCATTGATGTTGGCACCGGGGCTGGTTTTCCGGGCATCCCGGTGGCCATTGCTCGGCCGGATGTGCAGTTGACTTTGCTGGACAGCTTAAATAAGCGGCTGGTGTTTTTGGCGGAGGTTTGCCGGGAGTTGGGGCTTCAGGCGGATATTCGCCATGCTAGAGCGGAAGAAGGAGGACGGCAAAAGGAACTGCGGGAACAGTTTGATTTTGCCACAGCTCGGGCAGTAGCGGGGATGAATGTCCTTTGTGAATACTGCCTGCCGTTTGTAAAAACAGGCGGTGCCTTTATTGCCATGAAGGGGCCGGATGGGGAAGAGGAGAGCAAACAGGCCGCAAGAGCTATTGGCGTACTGGGTGGAAAAACGGAAAAATTGGAGCAGTTTACCCTGCCCGATGGTAGCCGGCGCTGTATTGCCGTTGTGCGGAAGGTTCGGGAAACCCCAGATGCCTACCCCAGACATGGCTCTAAAATCTCTAAAAAGCCGCTGGCATAAAATTTTATAAGCAGTAAACCCGTCTTTCTGTTTTATGAAAGGCGGGTTTTCGCTTTATAAATCTTTTTGAATTTTTATGCAAAAGCCATCTTTTTACAATTTCACCCCAGTAAACAACACGAAAAAGCCAAAAGCGGCAGCGGGTTTCTACAAATTCCTTTTACACTATATGGTATACTGACCATGCAATCAAAATTAGAGGTCAAGAAAAGAGGCGGACAGGCTATGAAATTTTCCCAGGCAGAAAGAAAAAAGATATTGCATCTGCCCATTGAAAAGCTGGTGCCCAATCCCCGGCAACCGAGAAAGGTATTTCTGCCGGAAGAACTGGATGGCCTTGCCCAAAGTATTGAAGTAAACGGTCTGCTCCAGCCTATTTCTGTTCGGCGCACCACCGGCGGCGTGTTTGAGATCATCGCCGGTGAAAGAAGATGGCGGGCTTGCATCCAAGCGGGGCTTAAGCAGATTCCCTGTGTGTTGGTGGAATGCTCTGATCAACAGTCGGCAGTGCTGGCAATTTTGGAAAACCTACAACGTCAAGATCTTCAGCTTTTTGAGGAAGCCGAAGGGATTCAGTGCCTCATTGAGGACTGGGGGGTGACCCAGGAGGAAGCTGCTCGTCGGTTGGGAAAAAGCCAATCGGCCATTGCCAATAAGCTAAGGCTTTTACGTCTAACGCCGGAGGAGCGCCAAGAGGCGGCCTCCAATGGGTTAACCGAGCGCCATATCCGGGCTTTAATTCGTATTCCAGAAGCGGAAATTCGAAAAAAGCTACTGCACACCGTCATCCAGCGGCAACTCAACGTGCGCCAAACCGAGGAATTGGTGGAGGAACAGCTGGCCGGTGAGAAAAAAACCAAGCCCAACCGTACTTTTGTTGCAAAGGATATTCGCATCTTTTTTAACACGGTGGAGCATGCCATTCGTACCATGCAAAATGCCGGAATTTTGGCAAAAGCCGAAAAGAAGGACATGGGAGAGTATATGGAGTATACCGTCACCATTCCCAAAACGGAACCCACCGAAAAAGGCCGACAGCCGGGCCGATCAGCGTAAACAGGCTGCTGAAAATAAGTACAAGTTTCATAACATTCCCTTATTCATTTCCTGTTGGAAAAGCCGGAGCTCCTCTGAGTCAAGGAGCCCCGGCTTTTTCCATTGTTTCACGTGAAACATTGAGAAGGATAAGTTGTTTTTCAAAAAGGAAAAGAAAAGGCAAAAACTCTGGAAAATCCCTTTTTCTTCGGGGGTAAACGTGCTATAATAGAAAAAGTTACAGGAAATAATGGATTGCAGCAAGAAGAAAGGGGTAATTCCGTGGGGAAGATCATTGCCATTGCCAATCAGAAAGGCGGCGTAGGAAAAACTACCACAGCGGTGAACCTTGCGGCGGCTTTGGGCGCTATGGGGAAGAAAGTTCTTTTGGTCGATATCGATCCCCAGGGGAACTCTTCCAGCGGTGTGGGAATTGACCGCAGACAGAAAAAAAACACCATGTATGAGGTGTTGGTGGGTGAATGCTCTGCCCAGGATGCGCTGGTTCATACAGAGTTTGAAAATCTGGACGTGTTGCCTTCCAGTATGGATCTTGCGGCGGCAGAGTTGGAACTGGTTTCCCAGGAACACCGGGAGTCTATCTTGAAAAACGCCTTGCTGCCATTTCGGGAAACGTATGAATACATTCTCATTGACTGCCCGCCTTCTCTGGGAATCATCACCACCAACGCGCTGTGTGTGGCGGATACGTTGCTGGTGCCCATTCAATGCGAATATTACGCCTTGGAGGGTCTTTCCCAGCTAATGAATACTGTGCGGCGGGTAAAGCGCCAATATAACGAACACCTGGACATGGAGGGAGTGTTGCTTACCATGTATGACGGAAGATTAAACCTGACCCAGCAGGTGATGGAGGAAGTGAAGAAATATTTCCCCCGCAAGGTGTTTTCTACCGTCATTCCCAGAACGGTTCGACTTTCGGAAGCCCCCAGCTTTGGCAAGCCAATTTTGTATTTTGATCGCGCTTCTAAAGGAACAGAAGCATATAAGAGTCTGGCAGAAGAGATCGTAAAAAATAATCAGTGAGGAGGATGCCGGTTTGAGCATAAAAAAAGGCGGTCTGGGCAAGGGGTTGGACGCTATTTTTTCTGAAAACACCTTGGAATCCGGCGATGGGGCCGTTACGCTGAGAATCAGCGAATTGGAACCCAACCGCGAACAGCCCAGAAAAGAATTTGACGAAAAAGCCATGGCGGAACTGGCAGATTCCATTGCCCAGCATGGGCTGCTGCAGCCGCTGTTGGTGCGGCCGGTTTTTGGCGGCGGATACCAGATCGTGGCCGGAGAAAGACGCTGGCGGGCGGCTCGTATGGCGGGGCTCACGGAGCTTCCGGCGGTCATCCGGGAGATGTCCGACAGCGAAGTCATGGAACTGGCGCTAATCGAAAACTTGCAGCGGGAAGACTTGACCGCCATTGAGGAGGCCAACGGCTACCACACCCTCATGGAAAAGTACGACATGACCCAGGAGGAAGTAGCCAAAACCGTGGGAAAATCCCGTCCGGCAGTGGCAAATGCCCTGCGGCTTTTGAGTTTGCCCCAAAAGATTTTGGAAATGGTGGAACAGGGGTTGCTTTCAGCGGGCCATGCCCGGGCACTGCTGGCGTTCCCCGATGAGGAATCCATGTTGGCGGCTGCGGAAAAAGCCGTATCTCAGGGGCTTTCTGTGCGGGAACTGGAGCGCCTGGCAAAAAAGGCCTTACAGGGACAAAAAGAGGAAGCTGCCAAACCGGTACCGCGAAGTACCTATTTTGATGAAGTAGAGCTTTCTTTGCATGAACACTTGGGACGGAAAGTAAAAGTTTCCGGCACCAAAACCAAAGGCACCCTGCAAATTGAATTTTATGGAGAAGAAGATCTTCAGCGTCTTATGGCTTCTATTGAATTCAAAGAAGCTGACGAATAAATACAGATAAACTATAAAAAAGAGAGGAATCAAAATATGCTGGATATTAAGCTGATCCGTACCAATCCTGATTTGGTCAAAGCAAATATTAAAAAGAGAGAAATGGATCTGGATCATGTAGTGGATGAGATTCTGGACCTGGACACTAAGCGCCGTGAACTCACCGGCAAGGTAGAGGCCATGAAGGCAGAGCGCAACGCCGACACCAAGAAGATCCCCCAGATGAAGAAGGCAGGGGAGGATACCACCGAAATTATGGCCAAAATGAAGGCCCTGGCAGACCAGATCAAAGAGGCAGACGGCGAGCTGGGACAGCTGGAGGAGAAGCAGCAGGAGCTGATGCTTTCTCTGCCCAATATGCCTGATGAAAATGTAGTGGCCGGCGGCAAGGAGCAGAATGTGCCCCTGCATTATTATGGCGAACAGCCCAAGTTTGACTTTGAGCCTAAAAACCACGTAGACCTGTGTGAGGGTCTGGGTATGATCGACTATCAGCGCGGCGCAAAGCTGGGCGGAAACGGCGCTTGGATTTACCGCGGCGCAGGCGCCCGGATGGAGTGGGCGCTGCTCAACTTCTTTATCAACGAGCACCTGAAGGATGGCTACGAGCTGGTACTGCCGCCTCATATGCTCAACTATGAGTGCGGCTATGTGGCAGGCCAGTTCCCCAAGTTCAGCGACGAGGTGTATTGGATTCAGAACCCCACCAGCGCAGATAAGAAATTCCTGCTGCCCACCGCTGAGACTGCTCTGGTCAACCTGCACCGGGATGAGATTCTCACTGACGAGGAACTGCCCCGCAAGTATATCGCTTACACCCCCTGCTATCGCCGTGAGGCTGGCAGCTACCGTTCCGAGGAGCGCGGCATGATCCGCGGCCACCAGTTCAACAAGGTAGAAATGGTGCAGTACACCCGCCCCGACCAGTCCGACGCTGCTTTTGACGAGCTGGTCATGAAGGCAGAGAGACTAGTACAGGAGCTGGGGCTGCATTACCGTCTGAGCAAGCTGGCAGCCGGTGACTGCTCCTTCTCCATGGCCCGCACCTATGACATTGAGGTGTGGATTCCCAGCATGGGCATTTATAAGGAGGTCAGCTCCGCTTCCAACGCACGGGATTATCAGGCCCGCCGCGGCAATGTGAAGTTCCGCGGAGAGGACAAGAAGCTGCAGTTTGTGCACACCCTGAACGCTTCCGGCCTGGCCACCAGCCGCGTGATGCCCGCTATCGTGGAGCAGTATCAGAACGCCGACGGCAGCGTGACGGTGCCGGAGGTGCTGCGCCCGTATATGGGAATTGACGTGATTCGCTAATAAATTCAACCAGGGACGCCGGGAATTTTCCCGCAGCGTCCCTGCTTTTCATTTTTGAAGGAGAGAAGTTTATGGCCGATGTCCGGCAATATGAAAACCATTGGCGGGTAGCCACCTTTGAAGTGGATGCCCAAAGTGAAATGAAACTTTCCACCATGCTGCGCATTTGCCAGGAGACCAGTGAAAAGCATTTAGCGGCGCTGGGCGTGGGATACGAAAAGCTAAAGGCAGACGGGATGGTATTCCTCATTGCCAAAAGTGAGAGTTTGATTAAAAGAATGCCTGCACACACAGAGGAGCTTCGCATTGTTACCAAACCCCAGGGGGTAAAGGGGGCGGAGTTCTATCGGGATTACGAGTTTTTTGTGGGGGAGGAATCCATCGCTTATGTGATGCAGACCAGTGTGGCCGCTAACACCCAGACCCACCGTATCCTCCACCCTAGAAAGTTTGCCGCCTATGGGCTTGACGCCTCGGTCAATGGCCTGACGGAGCACACCCTTTCCCGTATTAAGACCGGGGAACTTCCTTTTTTTGGGGAACGGGTGATCCGATATTCCGACCTGGACTATAATGGGCACTTGAACAATGCTATCTACGGAGATATTTTTTACGATTTTGTACCGGGAGGAATCATGGGAAAAAAGCTCACCCGGGTACAAATCAATTTTGTCAACGAAAGCCTGTTGGGGGAGACCATCCGAATTTTTGGTGGACAACAGGACAGCCAGGTGCTTCTCTATGGCGAAAACAGCCGGGGGAGAGCCTTTGAAGTTTCCGCAGAATTGGTGGAAAGAAACATATAGTAATTTATCTAATTAAAGAGATAACAGAAGAAAACAAAAGAAATTCGGCCTAACGAAAAGAAGATGGGTCTTAAAAGAAAAAAATTGGGCATATTTTGCAGAAAATGCCTGAAAAACGGGTAAAAAAGAAGAAAAACTTCGGATGCTGTTTTCCAGTGGCTCCTGTTGTATTCCCCGATAATCAATGGTATAATTAACTACTATATACTACGTATATCCGCAAAGAAAATTCAGAAAGAAAGGGAGAGATTTTGGAATGGTAAACACCAACTACAGCGAAAAATTCGTAAAAGAAGGCCTCACCTTTGACGATGTACTGTTGATTCCCGCAGAATCCCATGTACTTCCTAAGCAGGTGGACCTGTCTACCTGGCTGACCAAAACGATCAAGCTGAATACTCCCATTATGACCTCCGCCATGGATACGGTTACGGAAGCCGACATGGCCATTGCTATCGCTCGGGAAGGCGGTATCGGCATTATCCATAAGAATATGCCTATTGAAAAGCAGGCCGATCAGATCGACCGCGTAAAACGTTCGGAGAATGGCGTTATCGTAAATCCGTTCTTCCTTTCTCCTGAACACTTGGTGCAGGATGCTAACGCCATTATGGCACGGTATAAGATCTCCGGTGTGCCGATCTGCGAAAACGGCAAGCTGGTGGGCATCATCACCAACCGCGATCTCCGCTTTATGACGGAGAAGGATTTCTCTCAGCCTATTTCTGCTGTTATGACCAAGGACAACCTGGTGACCGCTCCTGTGGGAACTACTTTGGAGCAGGCACAGGAGATTCTGCGGCAGCACCGTATTGAGAAGCTCCCCATTGTGGATGAGAACGGCAACCTCAAGGGCCTTATCACCATTAAGGATATCGAAAAGGCTGTGCAGTACCCCAATTCTGCAAGAGACGCAGGCGGCCGTCTGCTGGCTGGCGCTGCCATCGGCGCAACTCCCGATGTGCTGGAGCGTGTTGCAGAACTGGTAAAGGCGCAGGTAGACGTTGTAACCCTGGACTCTGCTCACGGCCACAACAATGGCGTGCTGGAAGCAGTGGCAAAGGTAAAGAAGGCTTATCCCAACCTGCCGGTGATTGCTGGTAACGTGGCAACGGCTGCCGGTGCGGAAGCCTTGATTGCTGCTGGTGCAGACTGCGTAAAGGTGGGTATTGGCCCCGGTTCTATCTGTACTACCCGTATTGTGGCAGGTATTGGCGTGCCTCAGATTACCGCTATTTATGACGCTGCCTGTGCAGCTGCTAAGTATGGTATCCCGGTTATTGCCGACGGCGGCATTAAGTATTCCGGCGACATCGTGAAGGCACTGGCTGCTGGCGCCAATGTGGTAATGGTTGGCTCCCTGGTGGCAGGCTGTAAGGAGTCTCCCGGAGAGTACGAGCTGTATCAGGGCCGTCAGTTTAAGGTATACCGTGGCATGGGCAGCCTGGCCGCTATGGGCAAGGGCAGCTCCGACCGGTACTTCCAGTCTGACGCTCGCAAGCTGGTTCCTGAAGGTGTAGAGGGCCGTGTGCCCTTTAAGGGCCCTCTGGCCGACACCATCTATCAGATGAAGGGCGGTCTGCGCGCTGGTATGGGATATACTGGCTGCGCTAGCATTGAGGAGCTGCACGAAAAGGCACAGTTTATCCGCATTACTGGTGCAGGCCTCAAAGAAAGCCATCCTCATGATATTCAGATCACCAAAGAAGCTCCCAACTATTCTTATTCTTTCTGAGAAAAATAGCTTTTACCGCCGGGTATACTTACCCGGCGGTAAAAATTTTTTTAGAAAATTTGGTTTTTCTCTTGACAAACGGGACATGCTTATAGTATAATCAATAACGCTCCGTACTGAAACGGAGAAACATGGCGGCATTGCTCAGTTGGCTAGAGCATTCGGTTCATACCCGAAGTGTCGATGGTTCGAATCCATTTGCCGCTACCACATGGCCCGGTCGTCAAGCGGTTAAGACACCGCCCTTTCACGGCGGGTTCACGAGTTCGAATCTCGTCCGGGTCACCAAACGAAACCTCCGAGACTTCTCGGAGGTTTCCCATAAGGACGCATAGCTCAGCTGGTTAGAGCGCTCGCCTCACACGCGAGAGGTCATGGGTTCGAGTCCCCTTGTGTCCACCAGTCCAGAACCTCGATGCGTAAGCCGCGTTTGAGGTTCTTTTCTTTTTCTCAGTTTTCTCCTTGCGCCCAAGCAGGCGTTTATTTCATAATAATCATAATAGTGGAGAACCTCGACACGCAAGTAGTGTTTTGAGGTTCTTTTTTGTTTCCGATATTGCTGAGGGGCGGTTGGTAAAGCGGTGATAGGGGAGCGTGGATGGTATTTGTAGACTGTGCATGAAAGCAGCTTTTAAATTTATTAAAATAGCTATCAATAGATTTTTATTATCACTTAATTGCACGCGATTCTATCCGACATATAGAGTAAAGGCCAACGGCAGACTTTATAGAAAGGAGATCGCCATATGAAACTGGGAGAAGCAAGGAAGATTACAGCGGAGCATCTGAGCAGCTTATATCAAAAAAAGCGGGAGTTGACGAAGATTCTACAGGGCGAAGGTGTTGAAAGTTCCGGCAATGGAAACTTTGATAGAGTTGAAATCTCCAAAGCTTTGTCTGCCATTGAGGAGGAGTATGAGCAGACAAGCGATGTAGCCCAGACCCTTGCCTTGATGGATATGAATATTCAAAATGCGGAGATTTCGCGCCAACAAAGCGAGGCTATAGCAGAGCAAGCGGAGGAAATGATTAAAATTTTGGAAGTTTTTCGCCGTATTGCCAAGGGAGATAAAGTGCCGGCAGCTGACGAAAAAAAATTGATGGAGTACAATATGGAAATGTACATGGCTGCAAAAAATATGGCCTTAATGAATGAGGATCGTGAGGGAGAGGAACACGATTCCCTATGGGAGGAAAAATCTGATACCGAGAAACCTGTTGATCCAGCAGAGCTGGCTGCCAATACAGAGGTAGGGAATCCTTTGGCGGAAATAAAAATTTCCTCTCACGAGGGAACGACAGTTTCCGAATAGAATGGATAAAGGAGGAAATAGGAGTGAGTGAGTTTTTTCCACAAGAAGCAAAGGAAATTATGAAGGAGCGGTTTGGACACGATACGTTGCTTTCAGTCGCTACGGTTGATGGGGATATGCCCTATGTACGTACTGTAAACGCTTATTACGAAGATGGAGCTTTTTATGTGATTACCTATGGGCTCTCTAACAAAATGAAGCATATCAGAAAAAATCCTAACGTAGCAATCAGCGGTGATTGGTTTACCGCCCATGGGAAAGGGATTGATCTGGGATGGTTCTGCAAAGAAGAAAACAAAAACATTGCAGAAAAATTGCGCGGGGCATTTGCTTCCTGGATTGATAATGGGCATAATAATTTTGACGATGAGAATACCTGTATTTTATGTATCCGACTCACCTGTGGAGTACTGTTTTCTCATGGTACGCGGTATGATTTGGATTTTGCACAGGAATACAAAAAATAAACTGGTTGATAAAACAACCCCCAATGCAGAGTTTGCATGGGGGTTGTTTTATCACGTAAAAAGAGGAGGATTGTCATGACGGAAAAAATATTTGGAGAAAAGAAAGAGGGGGTTTCCTATCGCACCCGCATAGGTGCCTATCTGGTAGCAGTGTGTAACGGGAGAGCGGCAGTAGTACAGACGCCCCGAGGTTATTTTCTGTTAGGAGGAAAAATCGAGGAGGGGGAAACCCACCCAGCCTGTATCCAGCGGGAGTGTTTAGAGGAGAGCGGATATCAGGTTTCGGTGGGGAAGTTTATCGGTTCTGCTGAAACCTACTGCCGGCATCCCACCATTGGATGGTTCCATCCAGTGCAGTATTATTATATTGGCCGTTTGGAAAAACAGATGCAGTCTCCCATAGAGCCGGATCACCGCCTGCAATGGCTGCCCATTGAGGAATTGGAGGGAAGGATGGTATTGGAGTCCCAACTATGGGCCATAAAAAAAGCCCTGTCCCAGCTGAACAGGGACAGGGAGAACAGCCAAAGCGCGGCAAATACCGTCATTACCCAGCGGGACATCAGCCGGGAGGAACTGGAAGAAATCTATGCGGATTTTAAGGCTATAGAGCAGGCAGACGGAGTCTCCCCCCAGGAGGAGACCCGGTATCAGTTTGTAGCAGAAGAAAACGGGCAGATGATTGGTTTAGCTTCTGGACTGGTACACCATGAATGGTTCTATCTTTCCGACCTATGGGTACGTGAGGGATACCGGGGAAAGGGGCTAGGCTCCCAGCTGTTGGTGTGTTTGGAGGAAAAGGTGCGGAGCCTTGGGGTCAAACATATCTATACCTGGACTTCCGGCCATAAGAATCCTCGGTTTTACGAGCAGCACCAGTATCGAGTGTTTACGGTATTTGAAAATTATTATGGCATCGAGGACTACCCGCAGATAGGTTATCGAAAAGATTTATAACAGGTGATTTTATGCCTGCTGCTGGCGAAGCTGCATTTTTTTCCAGTTTAGAAGGCCGTACAGGTCGTTTACAAAAAATACCACAAAGCAAACCACCACGGAAATACAGGTGGTATCGCTGACAGCAGCCATAGACCAAAGAAAGATCAATACCAGATCATTGGCGGCATAGGCAAGGGTAAAATAGGGGCTGCGGCGGAAGGTGAGATAAACCGCCATAAAAGAAGTGGTGACGGATACCGTGCTCAAAAGCAGGTTTGCAGTATGGAACGCCTCCAGAATAAAATAAAAGGCAATGGTAACCAGGAGGGTTAGGCCTAGCATAAAAAATACTTCTGGCTTTTTCAGGGAGTTGACTGTAACTTCCGACCGCCTGCCCTGGTAGGGGTTCCGAAGCCAAGAGCACAAGGCGATCACAGCCATGGGGGCTGTCATGCCCAGATAGGTGATCATTTCCCCATAATAGGCGGCAGCAAAGGAAATCACGCCGTAGAAAGCACTGAACAGAATAATCAGCGCCTGTCCCGCAGGGTTGCCCTTGGCGTTAAAAATGAGGGAGGTAACGCCGATAAGGGAAGCGACAAGGGTGAGATACCGGCTCCCGTCAAACCAGAAAAAGGAAAACAGGATCAGGACAACAGAAGACCCCCAGAGGGAAAGGTCGAGAATGGAGAAATAGGTCAAAAGGGGTTTAATATGTTTCATGCAGGCACCTCCAAAAAAATAAGCATCCGCATACACATCTTCTAAGACCTAACGATGTGTAACGGATGCAATAGCATCTCCTACCCGGTGGCAGTTTGAGAGAAGTATAGCACAGGATGGAAGAAAAAGCAATGGAAAACAAAAAAAGAGGATAAACACAGAAAATCAACCTTCTCAACCAGAGGTTTACAACTATTACAACCAATAGTTGAGAAAATACAACTGTTTTTCCCTTTTGTTTTTTGCTTGGAGGCTCTACAATAGAGACATCCAAAAAATAAAAGGAGGATATAAAAATGGAAAGCATAGGAAAGAAAATTGCATTTTATAGAAAAGCCCGAGGCATTACCCAAGAGGAACTTTCGGAAAAGCTGGGGGTATCGCCCCAAGCGGTTTCTAAATGGGAGAATGATATTGCCTGCCCGGATATTCAGCTTTTGGCGCCCTTGGCAAAAATTTTGGAGGTAACCACCGACGAGCTGCTTTCGGCAGAACCGGTGCAGCAGGTGCGGATGTTGGCGCAAGAGGAAAAACCAGATTTGAAAAAACAGATCCTGAAGGTAATTATCAATTCCGCCGAGGGGGATAAAGTACGGGTCAACCTTCCCATGGAATTGATACGCACCGCGTTAGCCATCGGCTCCAAGATCCCGCAGGTCACCAATAATGAAAATTTGAAAAATATTGATTTTGAGCAGATCATCGCATTGGTGGAGAGCGGCGTGATTGGAAAGCTGGTGGAGATCGAAAGCGCTGACGGAGATATTGTGAGCGTTGTGGTGGAATAACATGACTATTTCCATCCATAGTGAAGACGTAAGGCTTTTTCTAAAATTCCCCACCGGGCTGTTGCTCAACCGTATTACCGCATCTGTTGCAGTGAAAGCCCTAAAAAAGAAAGACATAAATATAGGTCTTTCGCCGCAAGATGTAAAAGAATTGGCATCGTGCATCCGCTTCTGTAAAAGGCGGTACCGGAAAATGGAGCTGGTGCGGGTGGAATCCGCCAATGGGGATAAAGTGGTGATCAAGCTGTAAAAGGGGCGCTGCCAGCGCCTCTTTTTTTATGGTGTGGCCCATGCTATAATAGTGTTGTTTTGACAGGAATCATGGAGGGGATTTTATGAGTGCAGTTTTCCCGGGAAAAGACAGAAAACAGGGGCGCTTTTTGAAAACTATCAACCGGGGCGTGAATATTTTACTGGCGGTGGCTGCCGGATGCGGATGGCTGCTGTATGAAAACATCCGTGTTTGGTGGCTCCCGGCGGTTCTGCTCCTCTTATTTGTGGGAGTTCATCTGTTTCCTTCGGTATATAATTGCCGCTTGCCCGGCAAAAGGCTGCGGGTGTGTGCCGATGGGGCAGAACTGCTGATCGCTTTTTTAGGTTCCTCCCTGTTATGTCTGGTCGTTTTTATCGCGGCAGGGGTTCAAATGCTGCCGGCGGAATGGGTAGACTGGATATGGGCGGCTGTGTGGTGCATCTTAGCCGAAGCCCTGTTGTTTTGGGATGGAATTCTGCGGGTATACGGCACCTCTGTTCAGTTGGGCATCCGCAAACGGGTGATTGGGATTTTATGCGGATGGATTCCCATTGCCAACCTTTGGGCGTTGGGGATGATCCTGCGCACAGTATTGGAGGAAACGGGATTTGAATATTATGTCTATCAAAGAGACGAGGCGCGGAAGGGGCAAAAGCTCTGCGCTACCCGGTATCCCCTTGTGCTGGTGCATGGGGTGTTCTTCCGGGATTTCCGTACCGTGAATTATTGGGGAAGGATTCCCAAAGCGTTGGAGCGCAATGGCGCCCGCATTTTTTATGGCAATCATCAATCCGCTCTTTCGATAGAGGAGAGCGGGAAGGAACTGGCGGCGCGCATCCGGCAGATCGTGCAAGAGGAGGGCTGCGAAAAGGTGAACCTTATCGCCCACTCCAAAGGCGGCTTAGATTGCCGCTGGGCCATTACCCACGAGGGGGCGGCACCTATGGTAGCTTCTTTGACTACCATCAATACGCCTCATCGGGGATGCGTGTTTGCGGAGTATCTGCTTGAGAAGCTGCCAAAAGCCATGCAGAAAAAGATTGCTGCCGGGTACGAGCGGGGAATGCGGCTGCTGGGGGACACGACTCCTGACTTTATGGCATCGGTCACCGACCTGACAGCCTCTGCCTGCAAAAAATTAAACGAGTGTACGCCAGACGCAGAAAGCGTGTATTATCAAAGCGTAGGCTCGCGGCTGAACCGGGCGAGGGGAGGGAAATTTCCCCTGAATTTTTCCTACCATCTGGTAAAGTACTTTGACGGGGAAAATGACGGGCTGGTTTCTGCAGACTCTTTCCCATGGGGCGAAAGCCATACCTTCCTTACCGTAAAGGGGGACAGGGGAATCTCCCATGGGGATATGGTAGACTTGAATCGGGAGAACCTGCCGGAGTTTGATGTGCGGGAATTTTATGTGCAGCTGGTGTCCGGCCTGCGGCAAAAGGGATATTGAGGAACACTGGCCTGCAAGACCGAAAAAAGCCCGGGTAAACCCGTTCATGAGCAGCTTACTTACCATGGAAATCTGCGTTTCCTTACAATTTTACTGCTGGAACAAAGAAATGAGATATTGACAATGGTATAGCGACCCGCTACAATAAGGGCATAAATTGGACAGTGGGTGGACGGTGGACCTGAAAGCTGCAACTGGACCGCAGTTTTCAGGCCTTTTTGCGACCGTTCCTCCGATGGAGAAGGGAGATTGAAAAGTATGAGCAAGCAGGTTAACCTGCTGGAAGGCAGTATTTTTGGAAAACTCACAAAGCTGGCCATGCCCATTATGATGACAGCTTTTGTCCAGATGGCCTACAATCTGGTGGATATGATCTGGATTGGTGCACTGGGGAGCGGGGCAGTAGCGGCCGTGGGCGCAGCAGGCATTTATTTATGGATCGCCGACAGCTGCACCTCGGTTGCCAAAATGGGCGGACAGATTAAAGTGGCCCATTCGGTAGGGGAAGGCGACCTGAAAAAAGCCCGAAGTTTTGCAGCCGGCGCTTTCCAAATGGGCGTGTTTATCATTCTGTTGTGTATGGCAGTGGTGGTATGTGGGCACCAACTTATGGTAGGCGTTTTCCAATTTACCGATGCCAAGATCCACAATGATGCAGTGGCCTACCTGTTGATAACTGGTACAGCAGGTATATTTTTTAGCACAATCAACCAAGTGTATACTGGAGTTTATACCGGTATAGGGGATTCCAAAAGCCCATTTTGGGCCACAGCGGTGGGATTGGTGTTGAATCTAATCCTAGACCCGGTGCTTATCTTTGGCATTGGACCCATTCCAGCTATGGGGGTAACAGGCGCAGCGTTGGCGACGGCTGGAGCGCAGGGTGTGGTGACTCTGCTGTTCTTGGTACTTTCTAAAGGGCAGAAGCGCTTTTTTGTCAATATCCCGGTGTTTAAAAAACCGGATTGGGATCACCTGAAGCAGATTTGGAAACTGGGTCTTCCGGTGGGAATTCAAAATGTGTTTATGTCTGGCCTGTCCCTGATTATTTCCAGCATGGTGGCCGGATGGGGAGCCGGTGCGGTGGCAGTGCAGAAGGTAGGCGGACAGATTGAGAGTATCTCCTGGATGATTGCCAGCGGTTTCTCCATGGCGGTCAATGCCTTTGTGGGGCAAAACTATGGTGCAGGCAAAATGCGTCGGGTAAAGTCTGGGTATCAGATGGCTATGATTTTAATGATGGTATGGGGATTTTTATGTACCTTGGCCTTGGTGGTATTCCCAGAGTTTATATTTCAAATTTTTATCCGGGAGCAAGATGTGCTGCCGTTAGGAGTATCCTACTTGCGTATTCTGGGGGTTTGCCAGATGTTTGTGTGTATGGAAGGATGTTCCACAGGCGTATTTAATGGCTTAGGAGAGACCAAAGTACCTTCGGTAGTAAGTGTCATTTTTAACTTGATGCGAATTCCTTTAGCGCTGTTGCTGTCGGCCACACCTTTAGGTCTGGATGGTATTTGGTGGGCGATTACTATTAGTGCCATTTGTAAGGGCTTGGTGCTCACGGTATGGTATTTACTTTATGCATGGAAGAAAAGGCTCTATGATATGGGGACAGAAACAGATATTTTTGTGCAGTCGTAAACTTTTTGATACATCGGTTACCTGCCTTGCATAGCGGGAAAAAATAGGATATAATATTTCCAAAAGTCCAGAAGGGGCAGGCCCCCATTGTGATGACCAAGAACAGGAGAACGATTTTATGAACACAAAAATGAAAATTGCAGCTGTATTTGCTGCCGCACTGATGCTGCTTTCCTTCTCTGCCTGTGCAGTAAACATGCCCGATTCTTCCAATTCTTCCAATACATCTTCTGAAGCGGAGGCTACTCCCGAGCCGGAGGCTTCTGTGGATGAATCCCAGTTCGCCGATAACTTGGAAGGCTTGCAGGAGTATATGGTAGCGAAGGAGTATATTTCCGGTACGCCAGTGGATATGGAGGCCTCCTTTATTGGCGCTAAAGATGGAGTGAAGTATACCTGTAGTTATGAGGGTTCCAACAATATTACCATGGAACTGTATGAGTATGATACCAGCTCTCTTAATGAAACAGCTCAGGAGATCATCAATTCGGTAAAAGAAACCGGTACCTTTGAACTTATGGGCATTACGGCGGAAGCAACCATGTCCGATAGCGGAAAATATCTAATGGTATATAAGGATTCTACCAGCGGCGAGGTACATGATACTCGTACCCAGCAGGTAAAGGAAGATTTTAAAGCTTTTAAAAAATAAAATGGAAAGGAGCGCCGCATCATTGACGAGAATTCGTGAATGATGCGGCGTCCTGTTTGTTGGGAAAGGGGGAAGGCGGGATGGAGCCAAAAGTTGCAGGAGATAAAGGTGCTGTGTTTATCTTGGGGATTGTATACGCCCTGTTAGGAGGAATCTTCGTAGTAGTAGGCGTTATATTAGCGGCAGTTCTTTATAAGCAGGAAGCCCGTATGGTGGGAATTATTTTTGCGTCTATCGGCAGTGTTTTCCTAATTTTGGGTATTATCCTTTTGGTGTTGCGAACTCGCAAAAAGAAAATTGCCGAGCGGCTGGTGGATGGAGGAAAATATCTGTGGGCGGAAGTAATCGAACTGGCGCCCAATTATAACGTAAGAGTGAATAACCGGCATCCCTATGTTGCCCGTGCCCGCTATGTGGATGGGAACGGAACCGTGCATATTTTTAAGAGCCATAATCTATATGGGTATGTGGATGAATCCGTGCTGCATCAGCAAGTAAAGGTATACATAAAGGATAATAGTTTCAAAAAATACTATATGGATATTGAAGGTGTTCTTCCCAAAGTGGAAGAACACTAATATAGAACGGAGGCAATGACAATGGACGACAATAAGAAAAAGATCATGGAAATGCGCGTACAAAAGACAGTAGAGGCATTAAAGAAAAACGGGATGGAGGCAATGTACGCTCCCACCCGGAAAGAAGCCATTGAACAGGTGGCGGAATATCTGGAGGAAGGGCAGCTGGTGACATGCGGCGGCTCCATGACGTTGGAGGAGTGCGGGATTATGAATCTGCTGCGCAGCGGGCTGTATGAGTTTTTGGACAGAAGCGCTCCGGGAACAACCCCTGACAAGGTGGAGGAGATCTACCGGATGGCATTCTGTGCAGACGCGTACCTCACCAGTTCCAATGCCATTACCGAACAGGGAGAGCTGTTTAATGTGGACGGAAACTGCAACCGGGTGGCCGCCATGCTGTATGGCCCCAAAAGCGTGATTGTGGTAGCAGGGTATAATAAGATCGTGGCCAATTTGGATGAGGCCGTGCTGCGGCTGAAAAAGGTGGCGGCTCCGGCAAACTGCATCCGCCTGAATCGGGATACCTATTGTGCCCACACAGGGGAATGTAAGGGAGTATGCGGCTCCATGGCGGAGGGATGTTCTTCCCCCGACAGAATTTGTGCCGGATATACGGTAATTGCCAAACAGCAGCCTCGCTATGCAGGGCGCATCAAGGTAATTTTGGTGGGAGAAGAGCTGGGATATTAAGAGCAAATAGTATAAATATATAAATAAAATACAGAGAGTTATTGAATTTGAAAGCGATTCAAAAACTCTCTGTATTTTTTATTGTTAGTTATACCTTTAGGAGCAGAAGCGGTGGTTGCCGATAACGGTAATAATAGGGCGGGAGAAAATCCATTTATTGGTGGATTTAGCAGGATTATAGTAGTAAATGGCACCGCCGGAGGGGTCGTTGCCGTTAATGGCATCCCGGGCGGCGCGGTAGGCGGAGTCTGCCACAGCGGCATTGACACCCCCATCATCCAAGCAGGAAAAAGCACCGGGCTGATAGATGACACCTGCCAGTGTGTTGGGGAAGCTGGGGTGGGCTACTCGGTTTAGAATGACAGCCCCCACCGCCACTTGACCGGAGTAGGGTTCGCCACGGGCTTCCGCAGATATAATCCGGGCGAGAAGGGCCACTTCATTTGCACTATAACCGCCAATGCCTGTAACACCAGCGGGGGCATCCCCCAGCCCAAGAGCGGCCAGAGTTTTTGGTCCGGCAATTCCATCTGCCGCCAGTCCCATTTGTTTTTGGAATTTTATGACGGCTTGTTCGGTTTGCGCTCCATAGATCCCGTCAATATTTCCAGTATAGAGCTGCCGGTCTTTGAGGACGGTTTGAATTTGCTTTACCTCTTCTCCCCGAGAACCGCGCCGGGAAAGGGCCGGTAGGGAGGAGTCGGCAAAGGAAACCACCAAGAGGACATTCACCAAAAGGATAATTGCAATTTTCCAGAGAAATAGAAATCGCTTTTTCGTCATACACATCTCTCCTTTATAGAGAGTATCTACCAAAGCAAAAAGAAATATACCAAAAAGGCGTGTTCAGAAAAGTGAAGAAAATGTTGGAAAAACTGACAAAACTCACAAACCGCAAAAAACGGCGAAGAAAAGAGGAAAAAGGCGTTGACAAGCGGGAGAAAGCGTGGTAGAATAGTCAAGCGCTCAACGGAGCGGAAAAAAATCTTGACAAACCTTGAGTGGTTGTGGTAAGATAGAAAAGTTCCACGAAAAGTGAGAGCAAAAAAAGTTCTTGACAAACCGGAAACGGTGTGATAGAATAGAAAAGCTCTCGAGAAAAACTTCCGAGAAAAAAGTTCTTGACAAAGCCGAGAAGATGTGGTAAAATGGTCAAGCACTTCGGAAGAAAACGGAGCGCACAGGACCTTGAAAATTAAACAACGAAAACAAGAAAAGGAACCCGTAATCCTTTTGAGGGATATGAAAGTATTCCAACCG
>CALWIS010000260.1 GCA_944380795.1 uncultured Clostridia bacterium
AGGGCTATTTCCCGGGAAAGGGAAGGGGTTTCCCGGTCATCCCGCAACTGGGTGCAGAGGGTTTCCGGCGATAGGCTGGAATCTTCCGCTTGGGAAATTTTTTCAAAGAAAACAATGGTCTCTTTTAGCCGAGGCAACAGGGAAGAAAGCCCTTCCATATCATCCGGCAGCTTTGCCAATGCTGCCAGCCGAGAAAATTCTTCTGCCTGCATAAAAGACTCCCCTTCCATGTTTGCAGGTTGTTCTTAGAGGGAAACAACAAAAATTTACATAGTAACGATTTATTTTTATAAGTATATATGGTACAATGGAGCAGAACCCTCAACCGGCGGAAAACACCATATGATCCAAAAAGATCTTCAGGCCAATGGCGATGAGGACGATTCCTCCGGCCAGTTCCGCCTTGGAGGAAAGCAGACTGCCAAATTTTTTTCCAATAAATACCCCTGCCGTACACAGCACAAAGGTGATAAGGCCGATAATGCCCACAGAAACCAGCATAAGGGTCACACTGTCTGCACCCACTGCACTGGGCAAAATGATACCGGTAGCCAGTGCGTCGATACTGGTGGCAACCGCCATGGCCAGCAGCATTTTCAGGCTGATGGCTTCTTTGGTGCCGGGCAGACTGTCCTCCTCGTCGTGGGAGAAGGATTCCCGTACCATTTGCCCGCCGATAATAGCCAACAGAACCAGGGCAATCCAATGGTCAATATTGGAAATAAAGCCTGCGCCGGCAGTACCCACCAGCCACCCCACAAAGGGCATAAACGCCTGAAACAAACCAAAGCAGGCCGCCATACGCAGGGCAAAGGGGAAATTTACTTTTTTGGTAACAGCGCCGTTGGTAACACTCACAGCAAAGGCATCCATGGAGAGCCCCACTGCAATACCGGCAAGAGAGATAAAGTCCATGAAAAACGCTCCTTTATCAAAAATATGGGTAACCTAAATATTTTACTATATTTTGACAGAGGGTGTCAATTCGTTTATCCAAAACTTCCGGCAAAGGGCTGGAAGAATTTTATATGGAGGTAGTTGTATGAAAATCGGACAGTATATTCTAGCGTTGGATCAGGGTACAACCAGTTCTCGGGCCATTCTGTTCAACAGTTATGGGCAGATCGTTTCCGAGGGGCAAAAGGAGTTTCCCCAGATTTATCCCCAGCCGGGCTATGTGGAGCATAATCCGGTGCAGATTCTGGAAAGCCAGCTTTTCGCCATCCGGGAAGCCATCAATCAGGCGGAAATTTCCGTGGAGGAGATCGCCGCTATCGGCATCACCAACCAGCGGGAAACCACGGTTGCCTGGGATGCCAAAACCGGCATTCCCATCTGCAATGCCATTGTGTGGCAGTGCCGCCGCACCGCCGAGCTTTGCGAAGAATTGAAGGCTGAGGGCTGGGAGCCGTATATCCGGGAAAAAACCGGCCTGATTATCGACGCCTATTTTGCCGGAACCAAAATGAAGTGGATTTTAGATCATGTTCCGGAAGCCCGTATCCTGGCGGCAGAAGGGCGGCTGCGCTTTGGCACAGTGGACAGTTGGCTCATTTATTCCCTCACCGAAGGGGAGCGGTTCGTCACTGACGTGACCAATGCCTGCCGCACCATGCTGTTTGATATCCACACCCTGCAATGGGACCAAAAACTACTGGAACGTTTGGGAATTCCAAAATCCGCTTTGCCGGAGGTGGTGGAATCCAGCGGCGTAATCGGTATGTGTCATAGCAGCGTTTTGGGTCGGGAAATCCCCATTGCCGGTATTGCCGGCGACCAGCACGCGGCGCTGTTTGGCCAGTGCTGTTTTGAAAAAGGGATGACTAAAAATACATACGGCACCGGCTGCTTTGTGTTGATGAATACAGGAGAAACTCCAGTGGAATCCAAAAACGGCCTTCTCACCACCATTGGATGGAGCATCGGCGGCAAGGTTACCTATGCTTTGGAAGGCAGCGCCTTTAACGCGGGCAGCGCCATCAACTGGCTGCGGGATGGCTTGCATCTGATTCAAAAGCCCGCAGATGCCGACCGTATGGCAGAGAGCGTGGAGGATAACGGCGGCGTGTATTTTGTGCCCGCCTTTACCGGCCTTGGCGCGCCCTATTGGGATATGTATGCAAGAGGATCGATTTTAGGCCTTACCCGAGGCGCCACCGATGCCCATTTAGCCCGGGCAGTGTTGGAAAGCATTGCCTTTGAAAGCTGGGATCTGTTTCACGCCATGGAGGAGGATGCCGGAGTGACTATCCCACAGCTTCGAGTGGATGGCGGCGCTAGCCGCAGCCGCTTTTTGATGCAGCTGCAATCCACTCTATTGGGCTGCCCGGTGTGCCGTCCGGCCTGCCTAGAGACTACGGCCCTGGGCGCTGCCATGCTGGCGGGCCTGGCCACTGGTGTATGGGACTCCATGGAGGAGCTTTCTGCCATTTGGAAGCCCCAGACTACCTATACCCCCGGCGACCCCAGTGGAAATTCCCTTCTGCTTTCCAAGTGGCATCGAGCCGTGGCGCGGTGCCGCCAGTGGGAAGAGTCGGAAATGTGAGAATTATGTATTGCCAGAAAGGCAGAAATATGATATAATCATATTGTTACTTTTTTAATGTGCCATGCTACTATAATAAAGCAAAAGGAGAGCTGGGTAAACTTGATCGCAATCATTGATTACGGTGCCGGGAACCTGCAAAGCGTGGTAAAGGCATTTGAATTTATCGGCTGCCGGGTGCGGATTGTTCGGAACCCGGAAGAACTGAAAAAGGCTGACGCCGCTATCCTGCCTGGAGTGGGTTCGTTTGGAGACGCGATGAATTCCTTGACCGCTGGGGGATTTGTTTCGCCTATCCGGGAGTTTATTCGGACCGGGAAGCCTTTTTTAGGTATCTGTTTGGGACTGCAGCTTTTATTTGAATCCAGCGAGGAATCCCCCGGAGTAGAGGGACTTGGAATTTTAAAAGGGAAGATCCTGCGCATTCCGGATGCGCCGGGCCTCAAGATTCCCCATATCGGTTGGAATTCTTTGCAATACCAAGGGAATCTCTCCATGCTGTTCCAAGGGCTTTCTGCTAATCCTTATGTTTATTTTGTCCATTCTTACTATTTACAGGCAGAAGATCCCAGTGTGGTTATTGCTACAGCGGAATATGGCGTGACGATTCATGCCGCCGTGCAGAAGGGCAGCTTGTTTGCCTGCCAGTTCCACCCGGAAAAAAGCGGTTCCGAGGGGCTTCAGATGCTGCGGAATTTTGCCGCTCTGATCCCCGGGGAAAACCGTGCCCAGAAACGGTAAGGAGGATACCCTATTATGTATGCAAAACGAATTATCCCCTGCCTGGATCTGAACAATGGCCGGGTGGTCAAAGGGACAAATTTTGTCAACCTGCGAGATGCCGGAGATCCGGTAGAGGCAGCGATAGCTTATGATGCCAGTGGCGCGGATGAACTGGTGCTTTTAGATATTACCGCATCCTCCCAAGCCCGCGGAATCATGATCGATATTGTCGAGCGGGTAGCGTCCCGGATTTTTATCCCCTTTACCGTGGGAGGCGGTATCCGCACTGTGGAGGATTTCACCATGCTGCTGCGAGCTGGAGCAGATAAGGTGTCGGTCAATTCTGCGGCGCTGAAGAATCCACATCTTATTGAGAAAGCCGCCTATAAATTTGGAAGCCAATGTGTGGTGTGTGCCATTGATGCCAAGCGTACTCCGGAAGGCGGCTGGACGGTGTATCTCAACGGCGGCCGAGTGGATACCGGCAAAGACGTGCTGGAATGGGCCGTGGAAGCGGAAAAGCTGGGGGCAGGGGAGATCCTCCTCACCAGCATGGACTGCGACGGCGTGAAAAACGGATACGATCTGGAATTGACTCGGGCAGTTTCCGAACGGGTAGGGATTCCAGTAATTGCTTCCGGCGGCGCGGGAAAGTTGGAGCATTTTTATGATGCATTTACGACCGGAAAGGCCGATGCCGTTCTGGCAGCTTCCCTGTTCCACTTTGGAGAAATCTCCATTCCAGAGTTGAAGGAATATCTGGCAGGCCGGGGAATTTCGGTACGCCGGTAAAGGTAAAAATTCAAAATTTGGATTTTGGCGGTAAAAACCCCGAAAAATCGAAAAAAAAACTTGCATTCTGGTTGTAGAATATGATATAATATTCCGGCGTGAGAACGTGCCGCTCACGCCGGAACTTTTTTGTTCCGAAAATTTATGGCAACAACACACGCTGCACGGCTTGACGGGCGATGGTGCTTTTCCAGAAGGAAAGGTTTTCCGTCCGAAAGTACTGCGGCGGAGGAAAAACCAAGGAGGATTTTTCAAATGGCAGTCGTATCTATGAAACAACT
>CALWIS010000261.1 GCA_944380795.1 uncultured Clostridia bacterium
CGCCAGTCGCAGGGTACGCCCATGGCCACCACTTTTGCCACCAACCACATCCGGCAGATTGGCATTGGCTTGGCAAAGGAAGTAAAGTATCTCCATAGCGGTAACACCGCCCACCGGGAAAAACTGCGCAAACATTTTGAGATGCTCCTGTTTTTTGTGCTGGGGGCAGTGGTAGGCACGGTGCTCTGTAACCTCTTTTTGGGTAAGGCACTGTGGGCGACCCTGATTCCCTTGGCGGTGATCTTTGGTACACTGCTTTATGCCGATTTGACCATTGAAAAAGATATGACAGAGCGCAAGCCTTCGGGGCATTAAATAACGTAGCTGACTTATAATGAAATCCCACTGAATTGTAAGGGGAGAAATGCAATGGATGTTTCCATCTACATCGCTATTTTTCTTCCGTTGATTGTCTTTTGGATTCTTCGACGGCGCAACCAGAAATATATGGCCCATCAAATTGTAAGCCGAAAAAAGGGGAGAATGCAAATGCTGGAACTGGCAAAAAAATTTATCGATAAAAAATGTATTATCTATACCTTTGACCATTCTCAGGTGGTAGGAATTCTCAAAGAGGTTTCAGACAGCGGAGTACTCGTTGAGGGCAGTTCCGCAGTAGAAGCCGTCAATCTGGACTTTATTGTCCGTATCCGGGAATACCCACGGAATAAAAAGGGAAAAGAAAAGTCTTTGATTTTGGATTAAACCTGAAAATTGCCTGTAACCGGATTTTCCGGTTCTTATAAATTTTGTAATTACTATTATTTTATGATTGAAAGGAAGGAACTCCATGAGCAAGGAACTGGCAAAAGCCTATGAACCTCAGGAAGTGGAAAACAGAACCTATGACTTTTGGATGAAGGGCAACTATTTCCACGCTGAGCCTGACCCCAAAAAGAAACCCTATACCATTGTGATTCCCCCGCCGAACATTACCGGCCAGCTGCATATGGGTCACGCACTGGATGAGACTTTGCAGGATATCCTCATCCGTTGGCGCCGGATGCAGGGCTACTCCGCCCTGTGGCTGCCCGGCACCGACCATGCTTCCATCGCCACTGAGGCCAAGATCGTGGAAGCCATGCGCAAAGAAGGTATCACCAAAGAAGACCTGGGCCGCGACGGATTTTTGGAGCGCGCCTGGGAGTGGAAGCGCCAGTATGGCGGCCGCATTGTGGAGCAGCTGAAAAAGCTGGGCTCCTCCTGCGACTGGGAGCGTGAGCGCTTCGCGCTGGACGAGGGCTGTTCCCGCGCTGTCAAAGAAGTGTTCGTCAACCTGTATGAAAAGGGCCTGATTTACCGCGGCAACCGTATGGTCAACTGGTGCCCTCACTGCAACACCTCCATTTCCGATGCAGAGGTGGAATACAAAACCCAGGACGGCAACTTCTGGCACCTGCTGTATCCCGTAAAGGAAACCGGCGAAATGCTGGAACTGGCAACCACCCGTCCCGAGACTATGCTGGGCGATACCGCTGTGGCAATCAACCCCGAAGACCCCCGCTATGCCCACCTGCACGGCTGCCATGTGGTGCTGCCCCTGCTGAATAAGGAAATCCCGATTGTTTGCGATGAGCACGCCGACATGGAAAAGGGCACCGGCGTGGTGAAGATCACCCCCGCCCATGACCCCAACGACTATGAGGTTGGCAAGCGCCACGACCTGCCTATCGTCCGGGTGTTCACCTATGACGGACGTATGACCGGCGCCGCCGACAAGGCCGCTGCCGACGAGCTGTTTGCCAGCGGACGCGCTGCTGCCGGAGAGCCGGAAGTGTTGGACTGCGGCAAATATGCCGGCATGACCACCAAGGAAGCTCGCAAAGCCATCGTTGCCGATCTGGAAGCCGGCGGTTTCCTGAAATCCGTAGAGCCTTTGCAGCATGAAGTGGGCACCTGCTACCGCTGCCATAACACCGTGGAGCCCATGGTTTCCAAGCAGTGGTTCGTTAAGATGGAACCTCTGGCCAAGCCCGCTATCGACTGCGTGCGGGACGGCGAAGTGAAGTTCATCCCCGACCGTATGGAGAAGGTGTACTACAACTGGATGGAGAACATCAAGGACTGGTGTATTTCCCGTCAGCTGTGGTGGGGCCATCGTATCCCGGCCTGGTACTGCGCCGACTGCGGCGAGACCATCGTTGCCAAGGAAGAACCCACCACCTGCCCAAAATGCGGCGGTACCCATCTGGAACAGGACCCCGATACCCTCGACACCTGGTTCAGCTCCGCTCTTTGGCCTTTCTCCACTCTGGGCTGGCCGGATAACACCGAAGAGCTGAAATACTTCTACCCCACCAGCACGCTGGTGACCGGTTATGATATCATCTTCTTCTGGGTTGCCAGAATGATTTTCTCTGGTATTGAGAATATGAAAGTGCCGCCCTTCAAGACTGTGTTTTTCCATGGTCTGGTGCGCGACGCGCAGGGCCGCAAGATGAGTAAGTCTCTGGGCAACGGCATTGACCCGCTGGAGGTTATCGAGCAGTACGGCGCGGACGCTCTACGCTTTACGCTGGTGACTGGTAACAGCCCCGGAAACGATCTGCGCTTCTCCGATGAGAAGGTAGCCGCCAGCCGGAACTTTGCCAATAAGATCTGGAACGCTGCCCGCTTTATCCTCATGAACATCGAGGGCCACGACGTGCCCAACGCTCTGCCCGAAACGCTGGAGCTGGAGGACAAGTGGATTGTCAGCGCCCTGAACGACGTGACCAAGGAGATCACCGAGAATCTGGAAAAATTTGAGCTGGGCATCGCCGTTCAGAAGCTTTATGACTTCCTGTGGGACA
The DNA here is from genome assembly GCA_944380795.1 of uncultured Clostridia bacterium. Lineage (GTDB taxonomy): Bacteria > Bacillota > Clostridia > Oscillospirales > Acutalibacteraceae > Heritagella_A. Next base: position 2,793 of record CALWIS010000261.1, read on the forward strand.
GCTTCTGTGACTGGTATATCGAGATCGCCAAAATTCGGATGCAGTCCGACGATGCAGCCAAGGCACAGGCTGCTCGTCAGGTGCTGGTATGGGTCATGAGCCGTACCTTGCAGCTGCTGCACCCCTTCATGCCCTATATCACCGAGGAAATTTGGCAGAGTTTGCCGCATGAGGGAGAGTCCATCATGATCTCCAAGTGGCCGGAGTATGAGGAGCAGTACAGCTTCCCCCAGGCCGAGCAGGAGTTGGCTCACATTATGGAGCTTATCCGCGGTATCCGTAATCGCCGTGCAGAGATGAGCGTGGCCCCTTCCAAGAAGGCAAAGCTGTATGTGGCCACCGCTAACCCAGAGGCTTACAACACCTGTGCCGCTATCCTCATGAAGCTGGCCTATGCCAGCGAGGTGGAAGTGGGCGAAGCCTTTGAGCTGGAAGGCGCCGTGACCGTGGTTACCGGCGACGCGAAAGCCTACATTCCCATGGATGACCTGGTGGATAAGAAGGCCGAACTGGCTCGCCTGCAAAAGGAGCTGGACAACGCCAAAAAGCAGTTGGCCGGTGTGGACGCCAAGCTGAATAACGAGAAGTTTATCTCCAAGGCTCCAGCCGCTATTATCGAAGGTGCACGCCAGAACGGTGAAAAGCTGCGGGAGCGTATCCGCCTGATTGAAGAGAGCATGAAGGCGCTTTCCTAATTCGCGTTGGAATAGCTGTAAAACCGCAGACACTACCCCGCGACACAAAAGTTTTCGTCAACCTTTTTCAAAAGGTTGTGGAGGGTTCAGGGGGGGCAAAGCCCCTCTTGATCGCCCATCGCAATGGGCGAAATTCCTTTGCCACAGGGCGCATTTTTGAAAAGTGAATTTGAAATCTTCCGGGGGAAGATTTTAAAGAGAAAAACTTTTTGAAAGAAAAAAGTTTTTCTGCTCTGTTCCTGATGCAGTCTCCCTCTGTTCCCCTGAAAGGGGAATCAGAAAGCAGGGGCACCTATAAAATTCAATGATCTTTGAGGGCTGGCTGTTTCAGTCAGCCCTTTTTTCTCATGGAGGTGATTTACATGAACTATCAAGAAGCCATGGAGAAGGTCAATAATCGTCTCCGTTTTGGCATCAAACCCGGACTGGAGCGGATTTCCGCTTTGCTGGAAAAGCTGGGAAATCCCCAGAAACAGCTGAAATTTGTGCATGTGGCGGGCACCAATGGCAAGGGTACTACCTGCACCTTGATAGCCAGTACCCTAAAAGCCGCCGGATACCGCACCGGACTCTATACCTCGCCCTATGTGCTGGAATTTCGGGAGCGGTTCCAGATCGATGGGAAGATGATTCCCGAGGAGGAATTGATCCAGCAAGTGCAGGCGGTCTCCGCAGTGGCCGACGAAATGGAGACAGCAGGGGAGTCCATCACCGAGTTTGAATTCATCACCGCGCTGGCATTCCGCTGGTTTGCAGAGCGAAAATGCGATATCGTGGTGTTGGAAGTGGGAATGGGCGGCCGCTTTGACGCTACCAATGTGATCGACGTACCGGAAGTGGCGGCCATTGCGTCCATTTCCCTAGACCATACCGCAGTATTGGGTGACACTGTGGAGCAGATCGCCTTTGAAAAGGCCGGAATCATCAAGCCCGGCAGTACGGTGGTGTGCTATCCCGACCAGAAACCTGGTGCCCAGGCGGTTTTAGAAAAAGCCGCCAAAGAACGTGGGGCAGAGTTCCGACTGGCGCAGCTTTCTATGGTCAAGGAGCAGGAGCGCTCCATTTACGGCACCTTGCTTTTATACCGGGCAGAGCCGCTGCTGGTTCCTTTTGTGGGGGAACATCAGGTGAAAAACGCTGTTACGGCTTTGACTGCGTTGGAAGTGTTGCAGGAAAAGGGCTGGAAAATTTCCACCCGAGCCATGCAGGAGGGCTTTGCGCAGGCAAGAATCCCTGCCCGAATGGAAATTGTGGGGCGCGACCCGCTGATTCTGCTGGACGGCGGCCATAACCCGGGTTGTGCAGCGGCTTTGCGGGAGGTGCTTACCCAGCATCTTTCCGGAAAAACACTGGTGGCGGTTATGGGAATGATGGCGGACAAGGACAGCCGCACAGCGCTCTCCATTTTAGCCCCGCTATTTTCCGCAGTGCGCACCCTGAGGCCGGAAAATCCCCGTTCCCTTTCGGCGGAAGAGCTGGCAAAGGAGGCAGCGTTGTGGTGCAGAGATAGCCGCCCCTGCGTCGACCGGGCACAGGCATTGGAAGAGGCAAAAAAGCTAGCTGGTAAAGATGGCGCGGTGATTGTATGCGGCTCCTTCTATCTTGCGGCAGAGGTGCGGCCTCTGTTGTTGCCGGTAAAGGAGAAGCAACAAAAATAAAAATAAGAAACATTTTTATTTTCGCTCTTGACAAACCGGATGAGGTCTGGTACAATAATGCCATCGAGAATAATTCTTATTTTTATCATGAAAAGGATGGAGGCGCCATGAAGCGGGAAAATTTCAGCCGGAAACGGCAGGCGATCCTGGAGGCAATCCGCGGCACCGAGGTCCATCCCACTGCTGAATGGGTATATCAGGCAGTTAAGCCGCAGTATCCTGACCTCAGCCTGGGAACCGTATACCGGAATATTGCCCGCTTTAAGGAAGAGGGATTGATCCTGAGTATCGGGGTTGTCCAAGGGCAGGAGCGGTTTGACGGGGATATCCACCCCCATAACCACTTTATCTGTTCTGAGTGCGGTTCGGTGCTGGATCTTACCGAAAGATATCTTTCCGATGATGTCCACCAGATTCTCTCCCAGAAGTATGGGGCCCAAGTGGTCTCCCATGAATTGATCTTCCGGGGGGTTTGCCAGGAATGCTCGGAAAAAAGCGTAAGCTCCGGTAAAAAAGGTGCGTGATGCACCAAAAAAGCCGGTAAACTTTATAAAAGAAAATTATTAAACGGAGGTTTGTTCAAATGAAAAAATTCGTATGTTCTGTTTGCGGTTATGTTTTTGAAGGCAACGAGGCTCCCGAGTTCTGCCCCCAGTGCAAGGCTCCCCGCGAGAAGTTCGTGGAGCAGGCTGGCGAGATGAGCTGGGCTGCTGAGCACGTAGTAGGTGTTGCCCAGGGTTCCAGCGAGGACATCATGGCTGATTTGCGCGCTAACTTCCAGGGCGAGTGCACCGAGGTTGGTATGTATC